>NZ_JBEYHT010000043.1:0-70398 GCF_040635425.1 Streptomyces laurentii
ATCCCCGTACGCCGCGAGGGCCGCGTCCTCGGCGTCATCGCCCGCGCGCTCGCCCGCGCGCTCGCCCGCGCGCTCGCCCGCGCGCTCGCCCGCGCGCTCGCCCGCGCGCTCGCCCGCGCGCGGACGGATCCGGGCCGTACCACCATCACGTGCACACCCGTGCCGTACAGCGCGTCCCCCAGCCCCTGCGTGAAAGCGTCCAGACCGGCCTTCGAGGAGCCGTAGACGAAGTCGGCCCGCCGGGCCCGCTCGCCGGCCACCGACGACAGCACCACCAGCGAACCGTGCCCCTGCGCCTGCAGCGCCTGCGCGCAGACAAGCCCGGCCGAGACGGCACCCGTGTAGTTGGTCTGCGCGACCCGGACGGCGGCCAGGGGGTCGGACTCGTCGCGCGCCTGGTCGCCGGGGACGCCGAAGGCCAGCAGCACCAGGTCGATGTCGCCCTCGGTGAACACCTTGCCGAGCCGCTCCGCGTGCGACTCGGGGTCCAGGGCGTCGAACGGCACCACGCGCACGTCCGCGCCGAGCGCGCGCAGCGAGTCGGCGGCCTCGGCGAGGGCGGGGGAGGGGCGGCCCGCCAGCCACACCGTACGGGCGCGGCGCGCGATCAGCCGGCGGGCGGTGGCGAGGCCGATCGCGGAGGTGCCGCCGAGGACGAGCAGGGACTGGGGTGCGCCGAAGGCGTCCTTCATGGCGTTCACGCTCCTGGAAGAGAGGGGTACGGGGGCCGGAGCCCGGTCAGAGGCCGAGGCGGCGGGCGAGGTCGGAGACGAAGACCGCGCCCGGGTCGAGCGCGGCGCGCAGCTCCCGGAACTCGCCGAGTCCCGGGTACATCGCCGCCACGAGCCCGGGCCGCAGGCGCGCGTCCTCCGCGAGCCGGACCCGGCCGCCGGCCGCGGCGATCTCCTCGTCCAGCTCGTCGAGGAAGCGGCCGAGGCCGCCGGACGAGGCCGGCAGGTCGACGGCGAACCCCCAGCCGGGACCGGCCGGCGGGAACGACAGCAGACCCGGGCCCGCCTCGCCGAACCGTTTCAGTACGCCGGGACCCGCGGCGCGGCCGCGTGCCGCGATCCGTCCCACCACCCGGCGCAGGGCCTCCTCCTGCCCGTCCCCGACGGCGACCTCGTACCGCACGAAGCCGCCGCGCCGCTTGTGCTCGCGCAGGAGCCCGTCACGCGGGTGGAGGAACGCGGCGAGCGGCAGCGGCCGGCCCGTCCCCGGACGCCCGGCGCGCGAGCGGAGCCCGTCGAGCAGAGCGGCGACGCCGGCGCTGCCCGGCAGCCCGCCGGGCAGCCCGCCCGGCCGGCGGGCGAGCGGCGTGCGGCGGACGCGCGGGGGCAGCGCGTCGTACGGGGCGTGGTCGGCCCGGACGAGGACGGCGCGGCCGGTCGCGGCACCGCGCGCGAGGAGGTCGACCCGGGCGACCGTGTGGCGGTGCCGGTGGCAGGGGGCCATGAACCGGGCCAGCAGGTCGTCGAAGCCGGTGGCGCGCTCGGTGTCCACGCGCATGAGGGCCGTCTCGACGGGCAGCAGCCGCAGCGTGACGGAGAGGATCGCGCCCGTCAGTCCCAGACCGCCGGTGGTCGCGTCGAACAGCGGCATGCCGGGGACGGCCGTGTGCACCTGCCCGTCGGCGGTGAGCAGGTCGAGCGAGACGACGTGCCGGGAGAAGGAGCCGGCGGCGGGGTGGTTCGCGCCGTGGACGTCGGTGGCGACGGCCCCGCCGACCGTGACGTGGCGGGTGGCCGGGGCGACCGGCACGCACCAGCCGAGCGGCAGCAGCGCCTGCGTCAGCCGGTGCAGGCCGACGCCCGCGTCGCAGACGACGAGCCCGGCGACGGCGTCGACGGCCCGGATACGGGTGAGCCCGGTCAGATCGAGGACGGTGCCGCCCGCGTTCTGGGCGGCGTCCCCGTGGGCGCGGCCGAGACCGCGGGCGATCGCCCCGCGCGCGCCGTGGCCGTACGACAGGACCGCGGCGACGGCCTCCTCGGGCGTACGGGGGCGCAGCACGTAGGCGAGGCTGGGGGCGGTGCGGCCCCAGCCGCTGAGGATGTCGAAGCCGGCGCGGATGCCGGTGCCGGTGCCGGTGCCGATGTCACGGCCGGCGTCCGGGACGGGGGCGGGGGAGAGGGCTGCGGCGGTGTCGGCTGCCATGAGGGCGACCGTAAGCCGGGAGTGTCGCATATGCCGTGATTGGCGGGCGGTTCGTCGAAATGGGTGATGAGGCGACGGTCGGACAAGATGGCCGCGAGTTACTTAAGTAACTGCTTGACTTTTCGGGGTGGCGGGTCTTCACTTAAGGACATGCTTAACCATGAAGAGCGACTGGACGCGGTGTTCCGGGCCCTGGGGGACCCGACACGACGCGCGCTGGTCGAGCGACTGGTGCGGGGGCCCGCCTCGGTGAGCGAGCTCGCCGCGCCGCTGCCCATGTCGCTCGCCGCCGTCGTCCAGCACATCCAGGTGCTGGAAGCCGCCGGGATCGTCCGCTCGGAGAAGACCGGCCGGGTCCGCACCTGCCGGATCGAACCGGAGGCCCTCCGGTTCGCGGAGGGCTGGCTCGGGAGTCAGCGCACCGCCTGGGAGACCAGGCTCGACCGCCTCGGCGACCTCCTCGCCGAGCCCGACTCGTCGGAAGGGACCACGTCATGACCGGCACGACCGGCACGACCGTCACGCACACCACGTTCACCCTGGAGCGCACGTACGCCGCGGACCCGGCGCGCGTGTTCGCCGCCTGGGCCGACCCGGCCGCGAAGGCCCGCTGGTTCGGGACCGGGGGCGCCCACGCACTCGACTTCCGGGCCGGCGGGCGGGAGGTCGCCCGCGGCCGGACGCCGGGCGGCGAGGACCTGGCGTTCTCCTCCACCTACCACGACATCGTCTCGGACCGGCGGCTCGTCTACTCCTCGACGCTGACCATCGGCGGCACCCTCGCCACGATCTCGACGACCACGGTCGAGCTGACGGCCGAGGACCAGGGCACCCGGCTCACCCTGACCGAGCAGGCGGCCTTCCTGGACGGCCGCGAAGAACCGAAGTGGCGGGAAGAGGGCACGGGCGACTGGCTGGACCGGCTGGCCGAGGAAGTCGAGGAAGCCGAGGGAGCCGAGGAAGCCGAGGGAGCCGAGGTGTGAGAGGCCGTCATGCGCTCGGCGCCGCCACGGGCCGGGCGCCGGTCGCACTCCGGCCGTAGGCCGTGTCCGGCCCGTGGCGCGGCGGGCGGGATTTCCGGCCCGTGCGCACGCCCGCACCCGCCGCACGGCGGTCGACACGACGACCGACACGGCGGTCGACACGGCGACCGACACGACGTCAGGGCACCCGCCGACGCGGCGTCAGGCACGGTCGCCGCCACGGCACTCGCGCGGCGTCTGCGATTCTGGACCCCCGGACGGCGACGTTCCGGGCTCCGTTTCCCCGAGGAAGAGACACGCGCGCGATGGACTGGCTGACCAAGCTCCCCGTCGTCGGCCCCTGGGTCGTCCGGCTGATGCGGACCCATGCGTGGCGCGCGTACGAACGCCTCGACGCGGCCCACTGGAGCCGGCTCGCCGCCGCGATCACCTTCCTCAGCTTCCTGGCCCTCTTCCCGCTGATCACCGTCGCCGCCGCGATCGGCGCCGCGCTGCTCAGCCCGGACCGGCTGGCCACGATCGAGGACAAGATCGCCGACCAGGTGCCCGGCATCTCCGAACAGCTCGACATCGCCGGCCTCGTCGACAACGCCGGCACGGTCGGCCTCGTCGCCGGCGGCGTGCTGCTCTTCATGGGCATCGGCTGGATCGGGTCCATGCGCGACTGCCTGCGCGCCGTCTGGGGCCTGGACGGGGTCGACGAGGGCAACCCGTTCGTCCGCAAGGGCAAGGACACGATCGTGCTGCTCGGCCTCGGCGGGGTCATGCTCGGTTCGCTCGCCGCGTCCTGGCTCGGCTCCACCGCCGTCGGCTGGAGCGCCGGCCGGCTCGGGATCTCGCACCAGGGCGCGGGTGGCATATTCCTCGAATTCGCCGCGATCCTCGTCGCGGTCGTCGCCGACTTCCTGATCCTCACCTACGTGCTCACGCTGCTGCCCGGCGTCGAGCCGGGGCGCCGCGACCTGATCGTCGCGGCGCTGCTCGGCTCGGTCGGCTTCGAACTGCTCAAGCTGCTGCTCGGCGGCTACATGCGCGAGGTCGCCGCGAAGTCGATGTACGGGGCGTTCGGCGTGCCCGTCGCCCTGCTGCTGTGGATCAACTTCATGGCGAAACTGCTGCTGTTCTGCGCCGCCTGGACAGCCGCCGGCGAGAAGGGGGCCGAAGCCGCCGTCAGGGGTTCACGCTCTCGTCGGCCGGAGGAGCCGTCCGGGACCGACGGCCCTGACTCGCCGCCGGCCAGCGCCGGTTGACCAGGAACGCGCCGCCCGCGAGCAGCACGAGCACTCCGCCGACCACACCCAGCGCGATGCCCACGCCACCGTTGCCCGACTTCTCGGCGGCCGCCGCGTGCTTCGCGTTCCCCGGAGCGGCGCTGTCACCCGCGCCCGCGCCGGCGCCCGTGCTCGCGCCCCCGGTCGGGGTCGCCGACTTCGGCGGCACCAGCTCACCGACCGGCGTCACCTTCCCGTAGGCCGCGAAACCCCAGTCGAGCAGCCGCGCCGCCTCCTTGTAGACGGCGTGCTGCTCCTTCGACGACGGGTTCATGACGGTGACGAGCAGCACCCGGCCGTCGCGCTCCGCGACACCGGTGAACGTCGCCCCCGCGTGCGTGGTGTTGCCGTTCTTCACCCCGGCGATGCCCTGGTACGGCGCCACGCCCAGATCACCGGTGAGCAGCCGGTTGGTGTTCTGGATCTCGAACGTCCCGCGCTTCTTCTCGCCCTTCTTCTGCTCGCCCGGGAACTGCGCGCGGGCGGTGGCCGCGTACTTCCGGAAGTCCGGCTTCTGCATGCCGCTGCGGGCGATGAGGGTCAGGTCGTACGCGGACGACACCTGGCCCGGCTCGTCGTACCCGTCCGGGGACTTGACGTGGGTGTCCAGCGCCTGGAGCTCCTCGGCGTGCGCCTTCATGTCCAGGACGGTCTGCGGCACGCCCTTGTTCATGGCGGACAGCACGTGCACGGCGTCGTTCCCGGACCGCAGGAAGACACCCAGCCACAGGTCCTGGACGCTGTAGGTCTGGTTCTCCTTGATGCCGACCAGACTGGAGCCCGCGCCGACGCCGGCCAGGTCGGAGGGCTCGACGGTGTGGTTCTCCGTCGGGGCGAACTTCGGCAGCAGCGTGTCCGCGAACAGCATCTTCAGGGTCGACGCCGGGGCCAGCGGCCAGTGCGCGTTGTTCGAGGCCAGGACCTGCCCGTTCTCCGCGTCCGCGACGATCCACGACCGTCCGCTGAGCTCCTTCGGCAGCACCGGCGCCCCCGGCATCAGCCGCACCTGGACCCCGGGCCGGGACAGCGTCTCGCCGCCCACCTGCGACATCACCGCCGGCGGTTTGGGCTGCTGGGGCTGCTTGTCCTTGTCGTCCGCGTGCGCGGGCGCGACGGCGAGGAAAGGCAGCAGGGAGGTGGCGAAACCGACCGTCAAAGCGGCCTTCGCGGTCATCTTCGATACGGACACGATCGAGAACGTACATCTCCGGAACCGGGTTCCGAACCCAGCGGCCCGGTTCGTCCGGGCTCGTCCACTCGTATCCCTGGAGACTGTTGTCACGCGGTCATCTCGTTTCCTGCTGTCGCGGCGAAGAAGGCGGAGACCGGGGAAGCCGTCCGCACATACAAGGACGACAATCTGCCCGCCGGGGATCCGGAACGGGATCGATCAACCGGGGGAAAAACGGGCGACCCGCGGGTCAGCGGGGCGGCGGGCCGACGACGGGGCCAAGGAACCTGCCCAAGGGACGCCCCGACGATGCCCTTCGCGCTGTGGTGCGGGGCGAGGGTCTCCGTACGCCACGACAGCGCGGTCAGCGGGCCGGGCAGGATCCCCATGATCCCGCAGTCCTCGAAAACCAGGGGCCGGCGGCGGAATCGGTCACGTCACTTCTTCCTGAGCGCGAGGACGCCCCGGAGGCCGATCACGCCGACCGCCGTGCCCAGGAGGAACGAGGTGATCGCGAGGGCGAGGTGGATCCAGAAGTACGTCGTGGGCTTGTCCGCGGCGTCGAAGGCGAGGCCGCTGGCGTCGTGCCAGAGGTTCTTCACGAAGGTGGTCCAGATCATCCAGGACCAGACTCCGAAGGCGAGCAGGAACCAGGAGACGGGGCGGCTGAGCTTCATCGGGAGTCCTTCGGGGTGCGCGGGACGTTCCCTGCCAGTATCGGACCGGTCGGCCGGAGCCGAGCGGCGGGGTCTCGTGCCCGCCGCGCGCCGCTGCCACGGCGGGGCGCCGGCCGCGGGTCGTGGACGGAAGAAACAGAGGGGCGGAGCGGAACGTGATCGTGTTCCTGCTGGTATTGGTCGTGGTGCTGGGGCTGCTGGGAACAGTCCATTGGTATGTGTGGCGGCGTCTGGTGCGCGACCTGACACGGCCCCGCAGCGCCGCCCGCCGGGTCGGCACCGTCGTCCTGGTCGCGCTGCCGCTGACCTCGGTCGGCGCGCTGGCCTCCGGGCGCGGGGGCGCGCCGTTCGTCATGGAGCAGATCCTCGCCTGGCCCGGGTTCCTGTGGCTCGCGCTGCTGCTGTACGTGACGCTCGCACTGGTGGTGACCGAGCCGCTGCGGCCCCTGCTGCGCCGCGCGCTCGCCCGTAAGGCGGCGGGGACGGCCGAGGGCGCGGAGGCGGCTCAGGCTCCTGTCCCCGTCACCGTCCCGGCGGGCCCGGCCGAGGCCCCGACCCCGGTTTCGGCGCCGGTTTTGGCGCCGGCGGACGCCGAGTCGGTGACCGACGCCACGTCCCCCGCGCCCGTGACGCCCGCGCCCGCGACTCCCGCACCCGACCTCTCCCGCCGTCTCTTCGTCAACCGCGTCGTCTCCACCTCCGCCCTCGCCGTCGCCGCCGGGACCGTCGGCTACGGCACGTACGGCGTGCTGCGCGGCCCGCGCGTGAAGCGGGTGACGGTGCCGCTGGCGAAGCTGCCGCGCGCCGCGCACGGCTACCGCGTCGCCGTCGTCTCGGACATCCACCTCGGGCCGATCCTGGGCCGCGCCCACACCCAGCGGATCGTCGACACGATCAACGCCACCCAGCCCGACCTCGTCGCCGTCGTCGGCGACCTGGTCGACGGCAGCGTGGCGAACCTCGGCCCGGCCGCCGAGCCGCTCGCGCGGCTGACCGCCCGCGACGGCGCGTACTTCGTGACCGGTAACCACGAGTACTTCTCGGGTGCCGACGCGTGGGTCGACCACGTCCGCGAACTGGGCCTGCACCCGCTGCGCAACGACCGCGTCGAGATCGGCGCCGGGTTCGACCTCGCCGGGGTCGACGACGTCGCGGGCGAGAGCCACGGCCAGGGGCCCGACTTCGCGAAGGCACTCGGCGACCGGGACCGGGCCCGTACCGCCGTCCTCCTCGCGCACCAGCCGATCGTCATCGACGACGCCGTCCGGCACGGCGTCGACCTCCAGCTCTCCGGCCACACCCACGGCGGCCAGCTGTGGCCCGGCAACCTGATCGCCGAACTCGCCAACCCGACCGTCGCCGGGCTCGAACGGTACGGCGACACCCAGCTCTACGTGACGCGCGGCGCGGGCGCCTGGGGACCCCCGGTGCGGGTCGGCGCGCCGTCGGACATCACGGTCGTCGAGCTGGCTTCCCGGCAGGCGTGAGGAAACACCCGCACCAGGACCGTCGGGTCGCAACACCCCCGTACCGGGTGGCCCCAAATCAGCCGCCCTGTACGGCTGGAGACGTAATATCCCCCGCCGGAAACGTGACGCTCAGTCCTCAGAAATCCCCTATCCCTGGACATATGCGCGCGCTGTGAAAGTTTACTCTTTTACTTGTGAACACCGTGTGATGAGATGACGCCATCGCGACGGTCAGGACGCTGTCGCGGCAGCGGGGTGGGCACGAAAAAAGGAAGCACGTCTCATGCGGTCGACGGTCCGTCTGCGCGTATTGATCACTTGTGGAGTCCTGGTGGCCGCCGGGGTCGGAGGCTGGCAACTCCTGCCGTCCGAAGAGGTCAGGGCCGATCCGATCATCGTCGGCACGACCGACGAGGTCACCGGGCTGGACCCGGCCGGCGCCTACGACGTCGGCTCGTGGGCGATGTACAGCAACATCTACCAGTCGCTGCTGACCTTCAAGCCGGGCATCCCGACGCCGGTGCCGGACGCCGCCGAGTCCTGCCGGTTCAACGGCACCGGGCTCACCACGTACGAGTGCACACTCCGTGACGATCTCACCTTCTCCAGCGGCCGGAAGATCACCGGCGAGGACGTCCGCTTCTCCTTCGAGCGGATCCTCGCCATCAAGTCGGACGTCGGTCCCTCGTCGCTGTTCCCGACGCTGAAGAGCGTCGTCGCGCAGGGGCAGAAGGTCACGTTCCACCTCCGGAGCCGGGACGCCACCTTCCCGCTGAAGCTCGCCACCGGCGCCGGCTCGATCGTCGACCACAGCGTCTACCCGGCCACGTCCCTGCGCAAGGGCAACGTGGTGGACGGCTCCGGGCCGTACCTGCTCAAAGAGTTCCAGCCGGGCCGGGTGGCCAAGCTCGAACCCAACCCCAACTACCGGGGCGCCGTCACCCGGGCCGGCCACGCGGTCGAGGTGGACTACTTCAAGGCGTCCGACGAACTCGCCGCCGCCTGGAAGGCCGGGCAGGTCGACGTGACGCACCGGCAGATGCCGCCGGACTTCCTCAACAAGCTGGGCGAGGAGAGGGACGACGGCACGCGCATCACCGAGGCCGCCAGCGCCGAGACGCGCAACCTCTACTTCAACGTCCGCTCCGGCTCGGCCATGACGAAGAAGGCCGTCCGCCAGGCCGTCGCCGCGATCGTCGACCGCCCGGCCATCGCGACCGGCCCGTACAAGGGCACGGTCGAGCCGCTGTACTCGGTCATCCCGCAGGGCTTCCTCGGGCACAGCACCGCGTTCTACGACAACAACCCCGAGCCCGACGCCGACAAGGCCGCGCGGCTGCTGAGCAACGCCGGCATCCCCACCCCGGTGAGCTTCACCCTCGGCCACCGCAAGGACGCCACGTCGCTGGCCGAGGCCGCCGAGCTGAAGAAGCAGCTGGAGGACACCGGACTGTTCGAGGTCCGGACGGTGCCGGTGGTGTGGACGGAGTTCCAGAAGGAGTACGCGAAGGGCGCGTTCGACGCGTACACCGTCGGCTGGCTGCCCGACTTCCCCGACTCCGACAACTTCGCGGGCCCGCTCGTCGGCACCGGCAACACCATGCACAACGGCTTCTCCAGCGCGACCATCGACTCGCTCATCGCCGAGACCCAGCAGTACAGCGACCGCCAGAAGGCCGTCGCCGACTTCAAGGCCGTCCAGAGCGAGGTCGCGAAGGACGTGCCGCTGGTGCCGCTGTGGCAGAAGAAGGACTTCGTGCTGTCCACGGAGGAGGTCGCGGGCTCGCAGTACCTGACCGACGGCACCGGCATCTGGCGCCTGTGGGAACTCGGCTGGATCTGACGGTCCCCCGGCCGGAGCCGGCCGGCTCCGGCGGCTCCGGAGCCGTCCCCCGGCGCTTCGAGGCCCCGCCCCGTTCGGCCGCCCTTTCCGGCGGCCAGGCGGGGCTTCTACTTGGCCACGGTGTTCCGCACCTTCGGAACGACGAACTCGCGCATCACGTCGACGGCGTCCCGCACCAGCGGCCGGACGACCTTGAAACGGGACAGGCTGACGGCGCGGGCGACCATGGGCGTGACCTTGCGGGCGAAGGCCCGCGTACGCTCCGCGTCCTCCGACTGGTCGAAGACCCAGTACAGGACCACGCCCATGAGGAACAGCCACAGGAGGTCGGGCAGCAGCTCGCGCAGTTCGCGGTCCAGCTTCGGGCCCACCTGGGACCCTTCGAGCACGTCCCGGAAGATCTGGACGGCCTCCGCGCGCGCGGGGTGCGACTCGTCCGAGAAGGGGTTCAACGGGCTTCCCGGGTCGGCCGCCGTACCGAAGAACTGGCCCGCGAACTCGTGGTACGGACGCGCGCAGTCCACCCAGGTCATGACGGCGATCTCAAGGCGCTGCTCGAAGTCCTTGAGGCCTTCGAGACGCTCCTTCGTCAGGGCGGCGTGCACATGTGACATCCGGTCGTAGAAACCGGTGATCAGGGAAGCCTTCGAGTCGAAGTAGTAGTAGGCGTTGCCCACCGATACCCCGGCCTCCTGGGCGATGGCCCGCATGGTCGTCTTGTCGTAGCCGCGCTCCTGGAACAGGCGCATGGCCGTTTCGAGGATCAGTGCGCGGGTCTGCTCGCTCTTCGGCGCCTTGGCGGGCTTGGGGTCCCGCGCGGCGTCCGGATGCTCTTCCTTCGCTGCCCTCGCGTCGTTCACGGGGCCGAGCCTAGTCGGCCGCGCCCGGTGCCCCGCATCGCGCGTGGGGGCGACCGTCGCCGGCCCGCCGGACGTCAGGCGCCGGCGGGCGGTGCCGTCCACGGGCGGGGGGCCTGCGGCCGGGCGGCGGCCGGCGGGATCGTGCCGGACTCGACCGCGCCCCGGCGGCGGATCTTGTTGAGGACGTAGAAGTTGCCGAGGTGCATGACGCCGAGCACGAGCAGGACGACGCCGAGCTTGACCGAGAGGGCCTCCAGCATCTGCCGGACGTCGAACACGCCGTCGTCCTCGCGCAGGTACAGGGCGACGAAACCGAGGTTGACGAGGTAGAAGCCGACGACGAGCAGATGGTTCACGGCGTCCGCGAGCTTGTCGTTGCCGTGCAGGACGTCGGAGAGGAAGACCCGTCCGTTGCGGCTGAGGGTCCGGGCGACCCAGACGGTGAGCCCGATGCTGATGAGCAGGTAGACGGCATAGGTGATGACGGTGAGGTCCATGCCCTCACGCTCCTTTGAACGCGTTCAAAGCTGACGGGTATGACTGTAGACCCCTCATTGAACGTGTTCAATGCGAGATGGCGGGTGAAGAGGAAAGCGCTGGTGGAAGGAGAGTCGGTTCTTTAGGGTCGCGGGCATGACACTTGCTCACGACGTGGCCGGCGACGGCCCCTCCACCGTTCTGCTGCTCCATTCCGGCGTCTGCGACCGGCGCATGTGGGACGGTCAGTTCCACGCCCTCGCCGAGGCCGGGCACCGGGTGGTGCGGTGCGACCTGCGGGGTTTCGGCGAGACGCCGATCGACGCGGCCCACGTCCACGCCGACGACCTGCGCGACCTGCTCGACCACCTCGGCATCGAGCGCGCCGCCGTCGTCGGCTCCTCCTTCGGCGGGGCCGTGGCGGTGGAGTTCGCCGTCCGCCATCCCGGCCGCGTCAGCGCCCTCGCACTGCTCTGCGCCGCCGCCCACGACCACGAACCCGGCCCCGAACTGCGGGACTTCCTCACCCGCGAGCACGCCCTGCTCGTCGACGGCGACATCGCGGGCGCCACCGCGCTCAACGTCGACCTCTGGCTCGGCCCGGACGCCGACGACGCCGCCTGTGACCTGGTCCGGCGGATGCAGACCCGCGCCTTCGAACTCATGCTGCCCGCGCCCGACGAGTTCGCCCCCGCCGACGTCGAGGTCACCGAGAAGGACCTCGCCGCCCTCGACGTCCCCGTCCTCGTCGTCACCGGCGACCGGGACGTGCCCGACTTCGCCGCGATCGGCGACCGCTTCGCCCGCCTCTTCCCCGACGTCCGCCGCGTCACCCTCGACTGGGCCGGCCACCTGCCCGCGCTGGAGCGACCGGAGGAGACGGCCGGGCTGCTCCGCGACTTCCTCGCCGCCTGATCCCCCCCGTCCCCGCCCCCGCCCCCTCCCCCTCCCATCCTCACCCCCACTCCGATTCTTGGTTCGATCGGGCGGTGCCGGCTAGTCGCTCGTGAAGCGACGGACGCCCGGCATCAGGGCCGCTCCCACGCAGCAGCCCGCCACTGTCACCGCCGCGGCCGTCAGCGGCACTTCCGGTCCCCAGGCGGAGGCGGCCAGCGGCGCCAGCGCGTAGCCCACGGGCATCGCCGCGAACGACAGCAGCCAGTCGTACGAGGTGACCCGCGCCAGGGCGTGTTCCGGCACCGCGCGCTGCACCGCCGTCTCCCAGACCGGGGAGAGGAAGCCGAGCCCGGCCTGCGCCACCGCGTACGCGCCGATGATCACCGGCACGGGCGCTCCGCCCGCCAGGAGCAGCAGCGGCAGCGCGTACGTCGCGAGGCCGAGGTTGGCCGCGAGGACCGGGCGGCGGGGGCGAGCGCGGTCGGCGGCCAGTGAGCCGATCAGCAGTCCGATCGCCCCCGCCTGGAGGAACGCCACCCAGACCGGCTCGCCGCCCAGCCGGTCCATCGCCATGCCCGGACCGAGGGTCATCAGGACGGCGGCTGCGCCGTTCCACGCGCTGTGCCCGATCAGGCTGCTCCAGTACCAGTCACGCGTCCGGACCTCCTGCCACCCCTCCCGCAGATCGTCGAACACCGACGGCCGCTTCGCCGCCGCCGTCTTCTCCACCTCCTTGACGCGCACGGCGCACAGCAGCGCGGCGCTCGCGGCGAAGCTCGCCGCGTCCAGGACGAAGGCCCAGCCCGCTCCCACGGTGAGGATCAGCGTCCCGGCGAGCGCCGGGCCGCCGACCCGGCTCACGCTGAACGCCATCGCCATCGCCGCGTTGGCCCGTTGGAGGGACTGGGCCGGGACCGTGCCCTTGACCAGCGGCGCGGTGGTCGGCGTGGCGAAGGCGCCGGCCGCGCCCCCGGCGACCTCGACGGCCGCTATCACCGCGAGCGAGGGCGTACCGCTCAGCAGCTGGACGCCGACGACGAGCTGGGTGCCGCAGCGCACCAGGTCCATGGCCAGCGCGATGCCGCGGGCGTTGAAACGGTCTCCGGCGACACCTCCCAGGGGCAGCAGAAGCAGTTTGGGCACCATCGAGCAGGCCAGCACCAGCGCGAGCGCGCCGGCGGAGCCGGTCGCCTGCACGACGGCGAGGGCGAGGGCGGCGGGGATGACCGCGTCGCCGAGGAGGGACAGGGAACGCCCGGCGAAGAACAGCCGGAAGGAACGGGTGCGCAGGGGGTGGGGAACCGGTGGGCGACGAGTCGCGGTGACGGACATGGGGCGCAGAGTATTTCGGTGTCGAATAATTCGTCAACGAAATACTTGGCGTGTGAACGGGGGAGCCTTCGCCTCCGCCGACGTACGATCACCCCATGGCACCGACCGAGGAACCGCGCGACGCCGGGCGGGACTGGACCGACGACCACGTCGCCCGCTGGCAGCCCGTGCTGCCCGAACTCGATCCGGTCGTCGAGGGCGCGGTCACCCGGATGAAGAAGCTGTCCGTCCACTTCCGCCGGGTGCGCGAGCAGTCCCTCGTCGACTTCGAGCTGGAACGCCACGAGTTCGACACCCTCCACAAGCTCGCCGGCCGCGGCGGCACCGCCGCCCCCTCCGAACTCGCCCAGGACCTCGACCTCGCCCCCGCCTCGGTCACCGGCCGTCTCGACGCCCTGGAGAAGCGCGGCTTCGTCCGCCGCACCCCGTCCACCGCCGACCGCCGCCGCGTGGTCGTCGAACTCACCGCGACGGGCCGCGCGACCTGGCTCGGCGCGATGGACGTCCTCGGACACGAGGAGGAGCGCCTGCTCGGCGTCCTCAGCCCCAAGGAGCGCGTGAGCCTCAACGACATGCTCCGCCGTGTCATGAGCGCCGCCGAACGGGAGGCCGGCGCCCCCGACCCCTGGCACGGCTGACCCCTGGCACGGCTGACCCCTGGGACGGCTGCTCCCCGACCCGCCCCTGCCCCCGCGCGCCCCGGACCCAGCCCGCCGCGGCGGCGCACCGCCGGCCGGCTCAGGCCCCGCTGAAGGCGGCCTCGGCTATGCCCTTCACCCGTTTGACCTCCTCGTCGACGTCCTTGCCGGTCGGCAGCGTGGAGTACACGACGACCCGGTCCAGGCCGGGCGTCGCGAACACCCCGCTCGTATAGCCGTGGTTGGTGCCCGTCTTGCCCCACACGACCACGCCGTTGTCGAGCCGGACCGTCATCAGCCCGCCGTAACTGAAGCGCGCGTCGGCCAGGGGCGGTGTCGTGAACAGCAGCTTCCGCTCGGCCGGGCGCAGCAGCCCGTCCCGCATCAGCGCGGTCGCGAAGCGCCGCAGATCGCCGGCATTGGACACCAGCCCGCCCTCCGCCCAGGCCCAGTCGTCGGCCGGTAGCCGGGTGTGCCGCAGCCCGAGCGGCCGCACCACGCGGCGGTCCAGCTCCTCCGCGTACGGCCGGCCGGTCACCTCCTCGATGACGAGCCCGGCGATGAAGTAGTTGATGCCGTTGTACTGGACGGTGGCCCCGGGGGTCGTCGGCGTCCCGCAGGAGACCGCCGACTGCACGACCTCCACCGGGGTGCCGGGCCGGACGCAGGAGGGCTGCTGCAGCCCGCTGGTGTGGCTCAGCAACTGGGCCAGGCTGATCGGCTCGTACCCCTCGGGCAGCAGGTCCGGCAGCACCTCCTGGACGGTGTCGTCGAGCGACAGCCGTCCCTCGCCGACGAGCTGGAGCACGACGGCGGAGGTGAACAGCTTGGTGACGCTGCCTATCGCGAAGTCCTCCTCGACCGGCCCGCGCCACTCCCCGGCCGTCCCGCTCCACCGCCCGTCCCGCCCCGTCACCGAGACCATCGCGCCGCGTACGTAGGCGTCGGGCAGCCCGGCCAAGGCCCTGCGTAACGCTTCCGGATCCACCCGCCCGTGCCCAAGCGCCACCACCGTCGAAGAGGCGGGGGAGGGGGAGACGACGGGTGCCGCGGTCGCGGGCACCGCCGCACCCGCCATGGCCAGCGCGGCCAACGCCACCGCCCCCGTCGGCACCGTCCAACGAGCCGTGCGTGAGCGTGACTTCGTCCAGGAATTCGTCATGGTTCAAGGCTCCCGCGCGCCCGCCGGCGGGACCATCCGGGACGACCCTGGCCGACCCCCGGCCCGCCCCTGAGACACCCCCGAGGCCCGACCCCGAGGCCACCGACCTGTCCGTCCACAGCCCGGAACACCTCGCAGCGGTCGCCGCCCAGCTCAACGGCCGACCACGCAAAACGCTCGGCTGGGAAACCCCAGCCGAGCGCCTGCGTAAACTGCTCGCTGCCTGATCAACACGGCCACGTGTCGCGACGACTCCTGGAAACCGCCCCAGGCCGGCCGGCGGGGCCTCCCGCAAGCCGGACCAGGCGAGGCCAGGTCAGAAGCGGCGGGTGATCAGCGCGCGCTTGACTTCCTGGATCGCCTTCGTGACCTCGATGCCACGCGGGCAGGCGTCCGTGCAGTTGAACGTCGTGCGGCAGCGCCACACGCCGTCCTTGTCGTTCAGGATCTCCAGGCGCTGCTCGCCCGCCTCGTCACGCGAGTCGAAGATGAAGCGGTGCGCGTTGACGATCGCGGCCGGACCGAAGTACTGGCCGTCGTTCCAGAAGACCGGGCAGGACGACGTGCACGCGGCGCACAGGATGCACTTGGTGGTGTCGTCGAAGCGCTCGCGGTCCTCGGCGGACTGCAGGCGCTCGCGGGTCGGCTCGTTCCCCTTGGTGATGAGGAACGGCATGACGTCGCGGTACGCCTGGAAGAACGGCTCCATGTCGACCACGAGGTCCTTGAGCACCGTGAGGCCCTTGATGGGCTCGACGGTGATCGGCTTCTCGGGGTTGAGGTCCTTGATCAGCGTCTTGCAGGCGAGCCTGTTCTTGCCGTTGATCCGCATCGCGTCCGAGCCGCAGATGCCGTGCGCGCAGGAGCGGCGGAAGGTGAGCGTGCCGTCCAGGTCCCACTTGATCTTGTGGAGACCGTCGAGCACGCGCTCCTTCGGGTCCAGCTCGATCTGGAAGTCCTCCCAGACCGCCGCGTCCGAGATCTCGGGGTTGAAGCGGCGGACGCGGAAGGTGACCGTGATGTTGTGGGACGCGGCGGCTTCCTTCTCCACCTTGTCCAGTACGGGGGTAGCCATCAGTACTTACGCTCCATCGGCTGGTAGCGGGTCTGGACGACCGGCTTGTAGTCGAGACGAACGGTCTCGGAGCCGTCCTCGCCGACCTCGCGGTACGCCATGGTGTGGCGCATGAAGTTGACGTCGTCGCGCGTCGGGTAGTCCTCGCGGTAGTGACCGCCGCGGGACTCCTTGCGCGCCAGGGCCGAGACGGCCATGACCTCGGCCAGTTCGAGCAGGTTGCCCAGCTCGATGGCCTCCAGGAGGTCGGTGTTGAAGCGCTTGCCCTTGTCCTGGATGGACACGTTCTTGTAGCGCTCGCGCAGCTCCGCGACCTTCTCGACGGCCGCCTTGATGGTCTGCTCCGTACGGAACACCATCACGTTGGCGTCCATCGTCTCCTGCAGCTCGCGGCGCAGCTCGGCGACCCGCTCGGTGCCGGTGGAGTTGCGCAGGTTCTCGATCTGCGCGACGACCTGGGCCTCCGGGTTCTCCGGCAGCTCGACGTAGTCGGCCTTGTGGGAGTACTCGGCGGCGGCGATGCCCGCGCGACGGCCGAAGACGTTGATGTCGAGCAGCGAGTTGGTGCCGAGGCGGTTGGCGCCGTGCACCGACACGCAGGCGACCTCGCCGGCCGCGTACAGACCCGGGACGACGGTGGTGTTGTCCGACAGGACCTCACCCTCGACGTTGGTCGGGATGCCGCCCATGGCGTAGTGCGCGGTGGGCTGGATCGGGATCGGGTCCGTGTACGGCTCGATGCCGAGGTACGTACGGGCGAACTCGGTGATGTCCGGGAGCTTGGCGTCCAGCTGCTCCGGCGGGAGGTGCGTCAGGTCCAGGTAGACGTGGTCGCCCTCGGGACCGCAGCCGCGGCCCTCGCGGATCTCCGTGTAGATGGAGCGGGAGACGACGTCACGGGACGCGAGGTCCTTCATGACCGGCGCGTACTTCTCCATGAAGCGCTCGCCGTCCTTGTTGCGGAGGATGCCGCCCTCACCGCGGGCGCCCTCCGTGAGCAGGATGCCCATGCGCCAGATGCCCGTCGGGTGGAACTGGAAGAACTCCATGTCCTCCAGCGGCAGACCGCGGCGGTAGCAGGCGGCCTGGCCGTCACCGGTGAGGGTGTGCGCGTTGGACGTCACCTTGAAGAACTTGCCGGTGCCGCCGGACGCGTAGACCACGGACTTCGCCTGGAAGACGTGGATCTCGCCGGTGGCCAGCTCGTAGGCGACGACACCCGCGGACTTCTTGACGCCGTCGACCTCGGTGATCAGCTGGTCCAGGACGTAGAACTCGTTGAAGAACTCCACGCCCTCCTTGACGCAGTTCTGGTACAGCGTCTGGAGGATCATGTGACCGGTGCGGTCGGCGGCGTAGCACGCGCGGCGGACCGGGGCCTCGCCGTGGTTGCGGCTGTGGCCGCCGAAGCGACGCTGGTCGATCTCGCCCTTGGGGGTCCGGTTGAACGGCAGACCCATCTTCTCGAGGTCGAGAACGGCGTCGATGGCCTCCTTCGCGAGGATCTCGGCGGCGTCCTGGTCGACCAGGTAGTCACCACCCTTGATCGTGTCGAAGGTGTGCCACTCCCAGTTGTCCTCCTCCACGTTGGCCAGCGCGGCGGCCATGCCGCCCTGCGCGGCGCCCGTGTGGGAGCGGGTGGGGTAGAGCTTCGTCAGCACGGCGGTGCGGCTGCGCTTCGTCGCCTCGATGGCGGCGCGCATGCCGGCGCCGCCGGCGCCGACGATGACGGTGTCGTACTTGTGGAACTTCATGACGTGGATTACCTCAGCCCCGTGCCTAGCGGATGTTCGGGTCGAAGGTGAAGATCACCAGCGTGCCCAGAAGGATGGTGAACACCGTGGCGGTGTACAGCAGGCCCTTGAGCCACAGGCGCGTGTTGGCACGCTCCGCGTAGTCGTTGACGACCGTGCGGAGGCCGTTGGCGCCGTGCAGCATCGCCAGCCACAGCATCAGCAGGTCCCAGACCTGCCAGAACGGGGACGCCCAGCGGCCGGCCACGAAGGCGAAGCCGATCTTGGAGACGCCGCCGTCCAGGAAGAGCTGGATCAGCAGGTGGCCGAGGACGAGGACGACGAGGACCACGCCGGAGAGGCGCATGAAGAGCCACGCGGCCATCTCGAAGTTGCCACGGGTCGCGCGCGGGGTCTTGCCGGTGCGCTTGCGCGGGGGCTCGATGAACGGAGCCGGGTTGTCGACGTCGTAGTGCGCGGCGCCCTCGACGGGGCCGATCGCAGTGGAGGTCTCAGTGGACATGTCTGGCGTCAGCTCCCGAACAGTTCACGTGCGGCGTGGCCGAGGACGGGGTACAGCGAACCCGCCATCAGCACGACCCAGATGCCCACGACGGTCCAGAGCATCTGCTTCTGGTAGCGCGGGCCCTTGGACCAGAAGTCCACGGCGATGACGCGAAGGCCGTTGAGCGCGTGGAAGAGGATGGCGGCGACGAGGCCGTACTCAAGGAGTGCGACGATCGGCGTCTTGTACGTCGCCACGACGTCGTCGTAGGCCTCGGGAGAGACGCGGACGAGAGCGGTGTCCAGTACGTGGACGAACAGGAAGAAGAAGATGAGGACGCCGGTGACTCGGTGAGCCACCCAGGACCACATTCCTTCCCGGCCGCGGTACAGCGTTCCAGCCGGCACGGAAAAACCCTCCGGGAGCGGGGATCGGGGCCGGCCGGCTTTCTGTCGGTCTGGCCCGGCCGGGTACGGTCCACCGGCCCCGGTCATCGTAGCGACGACTCGTCGGTTCGCTCGCGCGGGGTCCATAGGTGTGATCAAACAGGCACGTTCGGCCTATCGTCACACCCCTATTCGTCGCATTCCGGGCGAACAGGGCTGGCATTAATCGAACATCTGATCCGGGCGCGGGTGAGTCGTCGCAGTTCATCGGCGGCGACGACCCGTTCCTCCTCCTTTTCGTTGCCGAGACGTGACCGGATGGCCGCCAGGACCCGGTCGAGTCGTTCGGCCGGGGCCACCCCGTCCAGGCTGATGACGAAGGCGTGGCCGAACCGGCCCTGGTACGCGGCGAGGCCGGCGTCCAGCGCGGTACGGGCCGCGGGCGGCGCGTCCGGCGGCGGGGCGGCCGTCTCGCGGGCGAGGGCCGCGTCGAGCTCGGCGCCCGACAGGTCGTAACCGGCCTCGTCGGCGGCGGCGAGGAGGGAGTCGACCGTGGGGTACGGGCGATGCGCGCTCACTCGTTCGGCCCAGCGGTGACTGCCGCAGCAGCCGAGCAGCAGCGTCGTGGCGGCGGTGGGCGGCGCCGCGTTGAAGCGGGCCAGCCCGCGGAGGTGCCGTCCGGTGCAGGGCTGGGCGGACACCACGGCGGGCGCCAGGATCCGGCAGGGGGCGGTGGGGGCGTGGCTGGTCAGGGGAACTCCGGAGGAGACGGGATCGGGAGTTGCGGCGCGGGTGACCGGGGCGGCCCTGAGAGGAAGACGGGAACGGGGCGCGGGAGGTTCACGCGGGCGCGGCGGTACGCGCGCGAGGCGCGGATGCTCCGGGGCGGCGCGGAAGGCGCGAGATGCGGGAGGTGCGGGGAGAGGGGATGGTGCGAAGGAAGTGCAAAGGGTGGTGGCCGAAGTGTGGGGTGTGAGGTCACGCTATCGGCGGGACGGGGGAGGCGTCCGACGGATGCGCGAATTTCATCAGGACGAGTGGGTTTCGCTGCCCGGGTAGACAGAAGAGCCGAGACGACATGGTTCGCGCCGTGAGGGAGGATTCCGGGTGATGCGGTACTCCATACGAGGGCCCCGCCGGGGCCCCGCACTGATGGCGGCAGCGGTGGCACTGGTCACCATGACCGCCTGTTCGAACAATTCCTCCTCCGGACCGCCGCCCACCGGCACCGGTCCGGCCCCCGCCACCGGGGCGCCCTCGACGGCGGCCCCGCCGAGCCCGACCCCCACGCCCACGCGCACGTATCCGCTGTCCACGACGCCCCGCGTCATCCCGGCCGTCGGCCGGTTCGAGGCAGCCCGCGGCCCCGGCTGGAAGCCCGGCCCCCGTGCCGGTGTGGTCGTCGCCGCCAAGGACGAGGCCGCCCTCGCCGACGAGGCCCGGCTGATCGCGGGCGAGCTGAACGTCCCGTACCGCGGCACCGCCGCCGCCCGCGCCGGCGACGTCAGCCTCGCGCTCGGCGGCTCCGGCTCGGCCGAGTCGTACACCCTGGCCGTCCGGGACGGCGGCGTCCGGATCACCGGGCCCGGCGAGGCCGGCGTCTTCTACGGCACCCGGACGCTCAAGCAGTCCGTCAGGTCCACCGGCGCGATACCCGAGGGCACGGTCACCGACACGCCCGCGAAGCCACAGCGCGGCCTGATGGTGGACATCGCCCGCAAGTACTTCTCCGCGGCCTGGATCGAGGCCCGGCTGCGCGAGATGGCCGACCTCAAGCTCAACCAGCTCGGCCTGCACTTCTCCGACGACCAGGGCTTCCGGATCGCCTCCGACAGCCACCCCGAGATCGTCTCCGCCCGGCATCTGAGCAAGGCGGAGGTGCGGCGGATCGTCGCCCTGGCGAACAGCCTGCACATCCAGGTCGTCCCCGAGATCGACTCGCCCGGACACCTCGGCGCGGTCATCGACGCGCACCCCGACCTCCAGCTGGTCAGCGCGGGCGGCCGGACGCCGCGCGGGGCCGTCGACATATCCAAGCCCGCCTCGGCGAAGATCGTCGATGAGCTGCTGCGCGAGTACATGGCGCTGTTCCCCGGCGCGTACTGGCACCTCGGCGGCGACGAGTACGTGGCCCTGATGTCGAGCAACCCCGAGGCCACCTACCCGCAGCTGGCCCGCGCCGCGGTCGCCCGCTTCGGCTCCGGCGCCCGGGTCAAGGACCTCACCACCGGGTGGCTCAACGACCGCGCGGCCACCGTCCGCCCGTCCGGCCGGGCCCTGCGCGCGTGGAACGACGGGTTCTTCACCGGAGGGATCGTGCCGGCCGCCAAGGACCTGACGGTCGCGTACTGGACCGGCAAGGAGATCGGCGCCCGGACCCCGTCCTCGTACCTGAGCGAGGGCCGCACGATGCTCAACTACAACGACGAGTACCTCTATTACGTACTCGGCCAGCCGAACACCTTCGTGTACCCCACCGGCCGCCGGATCTACGAGGAGTGGACCCCGCTCGTCCTGCGCGGCACCACGCCCGTGGCGGCCCGCTACGACGGGCAGATCCTCGGCGGCAGCTTCGCCGTCTGGTGCGACCTGGCCAACTCGCAGACCGAGGCCCAGGTGGCGGACGGGATCCGGATGCCGCTGGCGGCGACGGCGCAGAAGCTGTGGGACGCGCGGAAGCCGACGGCGAGCTGGGCGGAGTTCCAGGGGCTGGCGGTGCGGGTGCGGTAGCGAGGGGCGCGAGGGGGCGCGAGGGGGATCGCGGCCGGGGGCGGGAGGGCGGCTTCCGGGCGTGTTTTCCCATGGACGGGAGCCGTCCGCTTGGCGTACGTTCCGTCGTCTGCGCGCGCCGACCGGCCGCGCCGGCGCCTCTGGGGAGGGGCGCCCTACATCCCTGGGGGGATCCGCTTTCATGCTCCGTAATCCGAACGGGCTTGCCCGTGCTCTCATGATCCTGCTCGCGGCGAACATCGCCTGCGACATCCCGCTCGGCGTGATCGCGCTCCGCACCCTGGGCACCGACTACCGATACGAGGATGAATCCGGCAATCTGGCAATGATGGGCGCCGACTTGGCGACCTATCTCCTGACCATTCTGGTGTTCCTGGCGACCGTCGTCGTTTTCGTCGTCTGGTTCCATCGGGTGAGGCAGAACGCCGAGGTGTTCGCCCCCGATGGGCACGGCCGGGGCGCCGGCTGGGCGATCGGCGGCTGGTTTGTGCCGATCGCCTGCTTCTGGATTCCGCGGGTGACGGCCGTCGACATCTGGCGGGCCAGCCGCCCCGACCCGTCCGCCGGTGACGGCCCCGGCGAGCTGAGGCTCCTCAACTTCTGGTGGGGGTTCTGGATCGCGAGCAGGCTCACCCTCTGGACCTCCGAACGCCTGGCCATGAGGGCGGACACCCTCGACGACCTCCTGACGGCGACGTGGTGGGAGCTCGCCGGCACCGTGCTCGACGCCACCGCCGCGGTCCTCGCGATCCTCTTCGTGCGCCGGCTGACCTCTATGCAGGACGCGAAGGCCAATGGCATGATTCCGGCCGCGTAGTGACGAAAACGCGCCACCCGGCGCCGTAGGGAAACGCTGCGTCCGCAGGGTGGCGAGGAGCCGTCATGACGTCCGCGACGAGCACGACCACGAGCGCAAGCACGGCCGCAGGTCTGACGGAGCTGATCGACCGCGCCGACGCGCGCGGGCTCGCCGCCGCGGGACTCGCCTGCCTGGACAGGTGTCTGCCGCTGATCGCGTCCGCCGAGCGGGCCACCGAGGCGCTGCGGCCGGTGTGGGCCGCGGTCGCCCGCGGCGACGGCGGGGCCTGGGGTGCGGCGCTGGCCAAGGTACGGGCGGAGTTGAACGCTTCCGGCGACGCCGCCGACGGCGGGGCCGGGGCGGACGGGGCCGGGGCGCTGGTGCGCGCCATGCTGGCCAAGGCGCCCGCCGACTGGGCCGAGGGGCCGCTGCGGGCGTGGGCGGGGGAGTGCTCCGGTGCCGCGCTCGCCGTCCACGAGGGGTACGACGCGGCGGCGGGCGTGGGCCCGCTGCGCGCGGGCGAACTCCGGCGCCAGCAGGTCGTCCTGGAGTCGGCGGCGCACGGACCGACCGGTCTGCGCCGGGCGCGCGAACTGTCCGCCGAGGGCGGCCGGGTGCTGCGCGCCGTGGTCGCGCGCCGGGCGCGCACGGCGTGAACGGCGCGGCGTGAGCCGCACGACGTATGCCGCATGAGGCGGTACGGGTACGGGGCGCCGCCCCCTGCCCGTACCGCCTCGCGCGTTCCCGGCTCACGCGTTTCCGCTCAGGACTCCGCCGGCGGCTCCTCGATGTGCAGCGCGGCGACGGCCTCGCCGATCTGCTCCTCGGCCCGCGCCTTGTCGAGGCCGAGACCCGCGAGCGGGCCCTTGCCGTCCTCGAACTCCAGCAGGGCGAGCAGGATGTGCTCGGTGCCGACGTAGTTGTGGCCGAGGCGCAGGGCCTCGCGGAAGGTGAGTTCCAGGACCTTCTTGGCGTCCGCGTCGTACGGGATGAGCGCGGGCACCTCGGCGGCGGCGGGCGGGAGTGCCGGGGTGAGCGCCGCGCGGATCTGCTCCGGGGTGACGCCCTGGGTGCCGGTCCAGTGGATCGCGAGCCCGTCGGGCTCGGCGAGCAGGCCCAGGGCGAGGTGGGCCGGGACCATCTTGTCGTTGCCGGCGGCGGTGGCCTCGTTCTGGGCGGCCATCACGACGTTGCGGGCGCGGGGCGTGAAGCGGCTGAACCCGGCGTTCGGGTCCATCTTCGCGGCGTTGCCGGCCGTGTCGCCCTTGGGGACGAACCGCTTCTGGACGGCCTGCCGGGTGACGCCCATGCTCTTGCCGATGTCGGTCCAGGAGGCCCCGGCGCGGCGCGCCTGGTCGACGAAGTGGCCGATGAGGTGGTCGGCGATCTCGCCGAGGTGGTCGGCCGCGATGACCGCGTCGGAGAGCTGGTCGAGAGCGTCCCCGGGGTGGCTCTTCTTGATCGCGTCGATCAGGTCGTCCAGTCGCACGGGGTTGGTCATGCCGAGTGGATTCGTCATGGTGCAACCCTAGGTTGACAGCGGAGGGGTGTCAACCGTTGGTTGACACCCCTCCGGCGTGGCGCGCGGGCCCGGAATCCGGGCAGCCCGTTTAGTGACAAAGTGTCGGAATCCGCAGGGGCCCCGCGCCCGTACCATGAAGGCCCAACAGGCCATCCATGCCGAGGAGTTGATCCGAATGGGCGACGGCGACGTGGTACGGATCGGATCGAGGGCCAGCAAGCTGGCGCGGGCCCAGGTCGCGGAGTGGCTCGCGCCGATCGCCGCGCGGTTCCCCGAGGTGACGTTCAAGCGGCAGGTCATCCTCGAAGGCGGGGACAAGGACCGGGTCACCCCGACGCTGGCCGAGGTCGCCCGGACGGCCGGCGGCTCCGCCTTCTCCACCAACCAGGAGGCGGCCCTGGTCGCGGGCGAGGTCGACGTGATCGTCCACTCGCTCAAGGACCTCCCCACCTCCGTGTGCGAGGGCACGCTCCTGCTGACGACCCCCGGCCCGCGCGAGGACGTACGGGACGTGCTGTGCGGCGCGACGCTCGCCGGCCTCCCGCAGGGCGCGCGCGTCGGCACGGGCGCCCCGCGCCGGGTGGCCCAGCTCCTCGCGCTGCGGCCCGACCTGCGGGTGGTGCCGATCCGCGGCAACGTCCCCGGACGGCTGGCCCGGACCACCAAGGGCGAGCTGGACGCGGTGCTGCTGGCGGCGGCGGGCCTGAACCGGCTCGGCCTGCTGCCGGAGAAGCACGAGGTGCTCGACCCCGCCGTCTTCCTGCCGTCCCCCGGCCAGGGCGCGCTGGGGATCCAGGTCCGCGCCGGGTCCCCGGCCGCCGACCTCCTGGCCGCGACCGGCGACCCCGAGACCGACGCGTGCGTGCGCGCCGAACGTGCCCTGCTCGCCGAACTCCACGGCGGCTGCTCGGTGCCCGTCGGCGCCTGGGGCCGGATCGGCCCCGGCGGTCTGCTCCACCTGTCCGCGACGGTGACCTCCCTGGACGGCGCCCAGCAGGTCACGGCGGCCGGCGAGGGCCCGGCCGACGACCCGGCGAAGGTGGGCGCCATGGTCGCGGCCGAGCTCCTCGCCCACGGCGCGTCCGGCATCCTCCGCTCGATCCGGCACTCCTGATTTCCAGGCGTTCCGTCCCGAGACGATGCCGGGCCTTCTTGCGTCGTGCCCCCTTCCAGCCCGAGGCTGTCCGTGTCCATCACCGCGAGCGAAGCCCGCAAGGCCCTCTTCCCGCTGATCAAGAAGGTCAACGACGATCACGAGGCCATCGAGATCGTCTCCAAGCACGGCAACGCCGTGCTTGTCTCGGCCGAGGACTACGCGGCACTGCGTGAAGGCTCGTACCTGCTGCGCTCGCCCGCCAACGCGCGGCGGCTGCTCAAGGCCTACGAGAACGCTCTGGGGCACGTCAACGTGTCCGAGCGCACGCTGATCGATCCGGACGCGGTGGACCCTGCCGCGGGTGCCGCGTGAGGCTTGTCTTCGAGGATCAGGGCTGGGAGGACTACACCTCCTGGCTCAAGAACGACCGCAAGACACTCGCTCGGATCAACAAGCTCACCGAGGACGTCAAGCGCGACCCGTTCACAGGGATCGGCAAGCCTGAGCCTCTCAAGTACCACTTGCCCGGGGCGTGGTCGAGGCGGATCGACGATGAGCATCGCCTCGTCTACCTGGTCACGGGCCAGGAGATCGTGATCCTCGCCGCCCGCTACCGCTACTGATCGCCGAGTCGGCTCCGCCGGGACGGGATCACGTCCGCAGGGCCGGGCGACGCGGCCGGGCGAGGCGGCCGGGCGAGGCGGGAAAGGAAGACGACCGGGGCCGCCACCCCCCACAGGAGAGGCCCCGGTCGTCGACCGCGGAGCCGCAGGGCGGCTCCGTATTCCTTACAGCGCCGCCGGTGCGCTTTCTGTCACACCCCGCCCCGACCCGGTCGGGCGGAGGGAAAGTTGCGCGTTGTACAAAGATCCGTACCGCGTGGACGCGGTGCCCGGGAAAGACGTAGCGTGCTGCTGCGCCCGGGGGCGGCGTGGCGGTGACCACCAGCCGCGATGAGCGCGACGATGGACAGGTGTGGGGAGTGCTGGGGGACGAGGCGGAGCTGACGGCCGCAGTGCTCGCCGCG
The DNA here is from genome assembly GCF_040635425.1 of Streptomyces laurentii. NCBI lineage: Bacteria > Bacillati > Actinomycetota > Actinomycetes > Kitasatosporales > Streptomycetaceae > Streptomyces > Streptomyces laurentii. The sequence goes on from NZ_JBEYHT010000043.1 coordinate 25,811, forward strand.
CAGAACGGCGACGAGCAAGCCTTCCGCGCCGTGTACCGCGCGGTCCATCCCCGGCTCCTCGGGTACGTGCGCACGCTCGTCGGCGAGGCCGACGCCGAGGACGTCACCTCCGAGAGCTGGCTGCAGATCGCCCGCGACCTCGACCGTTTCGCCGGCGACGCCGACCGGTTCCGCGGCTGGGCCGCCCGGATCGCCCGCAACCGGGCCCTGGACCACATCCGGATGCGCGGCCGGCGCCCCGCCATCGGCGGCGACGAGACCGAACTCACCGACACGCCCGCCGAGTCCGACACCGCGGACGAGGCACTGGAGGCCCTGGCCACCGGCCGCACCATGCATCTCATCGCCCAACTGCCCCAGGACCAGGCCGAGGCCGTGGTGCTGCGCGTCGTCGTCGGCCTGGACGCCAAGAGCGCCGCCGACACCCTCGGCAAACGCCCCGGCGCCGTCCGCACCGCCGCCCACCGCGGCCTGAAGAAACTCACCGAACTCCTCGGCGCGTCCGGCCCCGACGGCGACGCCGGCCCGCTCGACGGGGTGCCCGCGCAGCGCGCCGTGCGGGCCGGAGCTCCGACCCCCGGACGTGTGACGCAAACGCGCGCGCGGACGCAGAAGGACATGTGATGGCCGACGAGCGGTATGCATGGCTCGACCAGGAGGCCGCGGAGCGGCTGCTGCGCGGTGAGCCCGTCGACCCGGTCGACCGTCTCGACGACACCGCCCGCGACGAGGCCCGGCTGCTCGCGCGCGCCCTCGAATCGGCCCGTACGCCCCTCCCGCCCCTGACCGCCGTCGGCCCCGACGGCGAACTCCCCGGCGAGGCCGCCGCCCTGGCCGCCTTCCGCGCGTCCGCCGCCGGCCGGGCCGCCGGAACCGCCCGCGTCCCGGCCGCGTCCGCCGGGGCGGGCACGCAGGCCGACCTCGGCGCCGTCCGGCTCGCGCCCGTCGCCGGGAGCCGTCGCTGGGGACGGTCGCTGCGGTACGGGCTCGCCGCCGCGTTCGCCGCCGTCACGGTCGGCGGGGTCGCCGTCGCCGCCGGTACGGGCGTGCTGCCGCTGACCTCGCACCCGGCGGCCCGCGAGGTCACCGCCGTCGACACCCCCGGCCCGGGCAATTCCACGACGGCCGGCGGCATCGGCTCCGAACTGCCCGCGCTCCCCTCCGGCGGCCCCGGGCGGCCGTCCGGCACGCCCGGCGGCACCTCCGCCCCGGGCATCACCCCGGGTGCGTCCGACGGCGCTTCGGCCGGTGCCACCACCGGGCCCGGCAGGGGCACCGGGCCGGACCAGGACGAGGACGGGGAGGGCGCGGCCGGCCGTGCCCGGTCGTTCCGGGCCTGCCAGGACTACCGCGCGGGCACGCTCGCGCCGGCCGGCCGGCAGCGGCTCGCGAACCTGCTCCGGAACGGCGAGACCGTCAAGCGCTACTGCGACCGGCTGCTGTCCGGCGGCCCCGACCGCCCGTCGACGACGCCCTCCGCGGGACGTACGCCGTCCGGCGGCCGTACGTCCTCCGGGAACAACGGCGGCTCCGGCAACGGCAACGGGAACGACAACGACAACGGCACTGGGTCCGGGTCCGGTTCGGGCTCCGGCAACAACTCCGGGAACGGCGGCGGCTCCGGCTCCGGTTCGGGCGCCGACGGGGGCGACTCCGAGGGTGACGGGAACCAGGGCCGCGGCGACAAGAACCACGGCCGGTCCGCCGGGAACGGCCGGCCCGGTCAGCCCGGTCAGTCGGGCCAATCCATCCAGAGCGACAAGGGCGGCAAGGCCGGCAAGGGCAAGCAGGGAGCCCAGGGCGTCCCGGCGAACCAGGGCCGTCAGAACGCGTCGCGCGGCTCCGGTCACCCCCGCGCGTAGTGCGCCCGTAACCCGCCCGCCGCATGGCATATGCCGAGTGGTGTGACACTTTCCGGCCCCGTGGCGCAGTAGAGAGTGAGCCGACTGGTCATCGGCGAGCGCACAGAGCCGGGGTTCCCCCCGTACCTTCCGGCTCGGCGCACCTGGCGCGGGCGGGACACGTTCCCCCGGTCCCGCCCGCGCCCCTTCTCCTTCAGGTCCCTCGCGTCACCAGTGGACGACGACCTTGTCGCCGACCTTCACCTGGTCGAAGACGGAGGCGAGCTTCGACCGGTCGCGGACGTTGACGCAGCCGTGCGACGCCCCGTTGTAGCCGCGGGCCGCGAAGTCCGCCGAGTAGTGCACCGCCTGGCCGCCGCTGAAGAACATCGAGTACGGCATCGGCGAGTGGTAGATCGTCGACGTCCAGTCCCGGGCCTTCCACTCCACCTTGAAGATGCCCTCGCGGGTCGGGGTGTTCTCCGAACCGAAGCGCACGTCCATCGCCGACACGACCTTGCCGTCGATCATCCAGGCGAGCGTCCGGCTCTCCTTGCTGATGCACAGCACCCGCCCGGTCATACAGCGCGGATCGGGCTTGTCGAGGACGTTGGTGGTCGGCGGGCGCAGCTCGGCGGCGGTCGGCCGGTGCGTCGCCGCGACCAGCTTGTCCCAGGTCTTCTGGTCGACCGAGCCGGTCACGGACAGCCCGTGCCCGCGCTGGTACGAGCGGACCGCGGCCGTGGTGATCGACCCGTAGAAGCCGGTGGGCGCCCGGTCGAAGACGCCGGCCTGCCGCAGCCGCGCCTGGAGTTCGCGGACCCGCGCGTTCTCGGCGCCCTCGGCCATGAGGATCTTCACCGTGGGGGTGGGCCGGGGCGTGGGGGTGGCCGTGGGTGCCGGCGGCTTGCCGTCCGCCGTCGGCTTCGCGGACGGCGTGGCGGGCCCGGACGGCTGGGGAGGCTTGGCCGGCTTGTGTGACGGCGTGCCGGTGGACGGCGTCGACGGGGGCGTCGACGGGGCGGGTGCCGTGACCCGGTCGGCCGGGGTCGGCGCCGTACCCGTACCCGATCCGGCGCCCGGACCGTCGGCCGTGGGCGTGCAGCCCACCGCCAGGACGGCGGCCGCGGCGGCCAGGACCGCCGCGCGTATGACGGACGACGAACGCTTCATCGATGCCCCCCGGGGAAAACCGCGTGTACCTACGTGTGTACCCCAGGGATGCGTCCCCGCCGCGCGGCGGTTGCGCACGTGACCGAATCGAGACGGGCATGCTGTGAGGAAGGTCCCAGCGGGCTGCTCTCCTCCGTGCCGCACGCCCGGCACTACAGTCCGCAGCGAGGGGTCGGTACCCACGAGTAGCGGTTGAGTAGCCGCTGAGCAGCAGCGGTTGATCGGGAGGCACATCACATGGCGCGCGAGTCGGAGTCGGGACTGCCCATCGAGCCGGTCTACGGACCGGACGCCCTGGAGGGCTGGGATCCGGCCGAGAAGCTGGGCGAGCCGGGCGCGTACCCGTTCACCCGGGGTGTGTACCCGACGATGTACACCGGCCGGCCGTGGACCATGCGCCAGTACGCGGGCTTCGGCACCGCCGTGGAGTCCAACGCCCGCTACAAGCAGCTCATCGACAACGGCACCATGGGCCTGTCGGTCGCCTTCGACCTGCCGACCCAGATGGGCCACGACTCCGACGCGCCCCTCTCGCACGGCGAGGTCGGCAAGGTCGGCGTGGCGATCGACTCGGTCGACGACATGCGGGTGCTGTTCGACGGCATCCCGCTCGACAAGGTCTCGACGTCGATGACCATCAACGCCCCCGCCGCGCTGCTGCTCCTGATGTACCAGCTGGTCGCCGAGGAGCAGGGCGTCGAGGCCGGGAAGCTGACCGGCACGATCCAGAACGACGTGCTGAAGGAGTACATCGCCCGCGGCACGTACATCTTCCCGCCCAAGCCGTCGCTGCGGCTGATCGCGGACATCTTCAAGTACTGCAAGGCCGAGATCCCGAAGTGGAACACCATCTCGATCTCCGGCTACCACATGGCCGAGGCCGGCGCCTCGCCCGCGCAGGAGATCGCGTTCACGCTCGCCGACGGCATCGAGTACGTCCGGACGGCCGTCGCCGCCGGCATGGACGTGGACGACTTCGCGCCGCGCCTGTCGTTCTTCTTCGTGGCGCGGACGACGATCCTGGAGGAGGTCGCCAAGTTCCGCGCGGCGCGCCGGATCTGGGCGCGGGTGATGAAGGAGGAGTTCGGCGCGAAGAACCCCAAGTCGCTGATGCTGCGCTTCCACACCCAGACCGCCGGCGTGCAGCTCACCGCGCAGCAGCCCGAGGTCAACCTGGTGCGCGTCGCGGTGCAGGGCCTCGCGGCCGTCCTCGGCGGCACGCAGTCGCTGCACACCAACTCCTTCGACGAGGCCATCGCGCTGCCGACGGACAAGTCGGCGCGGCTCGCGCTGCGGACGCAGCAGGTCCTCGCGTACGAGACCGACGTCACCGCCACCGTCGACCCGTTCGCGGGCAGCTACGTGGTGGAGCGGATGACCGACGAGGTCGAGGCCGCGGCCGTCGCACTCATGGGCAAGGTCGAGGAGCTGGGCGGCGCGGTCGACGCGATCGAGCGCGGCTTCCAGAAGAGCGAGATCGAGCGCTCGGCGTACCGCGTCGCGCAGGAGACCGACTCCGGCGAGCGGGTCGTCGTCGGCGTCAACCGCTACACCATCGACGTCGAGGAGCCGTACGAGCCGCTGCGCGTCGACCCGGCGATCGAGGCGCAGCAGGCCGAGCGGCTCGCCACGCTGCGCGCCGGGCGCGACCAGGCGGCGGTGGACGCGGCGCTCGTCGAGCTGAAGAAGGCGGCGGAGGGCACGGACAACGTCCTGTACCCGATGAAGACGGCGCTGAAGGCGCGGGCCACGGTCGGCGAGGTGTGCGACGCGCTGCGCCAGGTGTGGGGCACGTACGTGCCGACGGACGCGTTCTGACGCCTTCCCGGCGTCGTCGGGCAGCCCCGTTCCAGGGGTCTCCGGAGCCGGGTTCCGGCCGGATTCCGGAGGCCCTCGGAGGGGCTGATTCCGGCTGGTGAAACCCGAGAGCGGAGCGTCGTACTGGTGTGCGACACTCCGCTCCATGCTGGGTGTCACCGATCTGCCGACCTATCTCGCGGGCCTCGCCGTCATCATTCTCCTGCCGGGCCCGAACTCGCTCTACGTGCTGTCCGTCGCCGCCCGAAAAGGCACCCGGACCGGCTACAAGGCCGCCGCCGGCGTCTTCACCGGCGACACGGTCCTGATGACCCTCGCCGCCCTCGGCGCGGCCTCGCTGCTCCAGACCACGCCCCTGCTCTTCCTCGTCGTGAAGTACGCGGGCGCGGGCTATCTGACGTGGATGGCGTACGGGATGCTGCGCTCCGCCCTCGCCATGTGGCGCTCGCGCGGTCAGGAGCTCGTACCGGACGAGCCCGGCGCGGCCCAGGCCGTCCAGGCGGCGCAGGCGACCGAGGCCGCGGAGCATCCGTACCGCCGGGCCCTGGTCATCAGCCTCTTCAACCCGAAGGCGATCCTCTTCCTGATCTCCTTCTTCGTGCAGTTCGTGGACTCCTCCTACGCCTATCCGGCGCTGTCCTTCCTGCTCCTGGGCAGCCTGCTGCAGCTCGGCAGCTTCCTCTACCTCACCACCCTCATCTTCAGCGGCACGCGGCTCGCCGCCGCCTTCCGCCGCCGCAAGCGGCTGTCCGCCGGGGCGACCTCGGCCGCCGGCGCGCTCTTCCTCGGCTTCGCCGTGAAGCTCTCGCTGAGCAGCGCGGCCTGAGGCCTTTCTTCCGGCCTGTTTGACCCTGACACCGTGTGAGGCGGTCCCGTAGGAGGCGTCATGTTCACCATCGGAGACTTCGCCCGGTACGGGCGGGTGTCGGTCCGCATGCTGCGTCACTACGACGCCATCGGACTGCTGCGCCCGGCCCGTGTCGACCCGTACAGCGGCTACCGCCACTACACGGCGGACCAGCTCGCCCGGCTCAACCGCGTCATCGCGCTCAAGGATCTCGGCTTCACCCTGGAACAGGTGGGGGCCATCCTCGACGACGAGATCGGCGCGGACGAGCTGCGCGGGATGCTGCGGCTGCGCCAGGCCGAACTGGAATCGGCCCTGGACGCGGCGCGGGCGCGGCTCGCCCAGGTCGGCGCGCGGCTCCGAGCCATCGAAAGCGAGGGACACATGTCCACGCAGGACGTCGTCGTCAAGCGGATCCCGGCCGTCCGGATCGCCGAGCTGAGCGGCACCGCCGCGAGCTTCGGCCCGAAGGACATCACGCCGGTCATCGGCCCGCTGTACGAGGAGCTGTGCGCCCGCCTGGAGCGCGCGGGCGTCACCGGGTTCGGCCCGGGCATCGCGTACTACGAGGACGCGGGCCAGGGTGACGGCTCGATCGTCGTGCACGCCGGGACGAGCGTCCCGGAGGGCACGGCCGCGGAGGGCGTGCGGGTGCACGTCCTGCCGGGCGTCGAGGAGGCCGCCACCATCGTCCACCGGGGCTCCATGGACGCCATCCTGCCGACCGAGCAGGCCCTGGCCGCCTGGATCGGCACCAACGGCTACCAGTCGGCCGGATACGCCCGCGAGCTCTACCTGGAGTGCCCCGAGGACCCGGCCGGCTGGGTCACCGAGATCCAGGAGCCGGTCACCCGCGCCTGACCGACGAGGCCGCCCGCAGCGCCCGCCGCCGCAGCTTCAGGGCGCGGCGGGCCAGCCGGCGCAGCCCCGGGTGGCGGGGGACGGGCAGCCCGCCGGGCAGGCCCAGCGAGGTCAGCCGGCGCAGCGTGACGTGGTGCCGGGCGGCGGCCGCGTGCGGGCCGGACAGATGCCGTACGGCCGCGTCCCGCAGGTCGGGCCGCAGCCGCGGCTGCATCACGAACCCGACCGTCGCCACCAGGTCCGCCAGCGCGTCCCCCGCCAGGGGGGCCGCTCCGGCGGGCTCCTCCAGGTCCGGGACGAGCGCGTCCGCGAGGACGAGCGGGATCCGGTTGCTGTTCTGGTACGGCGTGAGCCGGGCGAGCAGCGGCCGGGTGCCGACCCGGGCCGTGGCGAGCCCGTAGAAGGCGCTCGCCGTGAACAGCGCCGTCGAGAAGCAGCCCACCACGAGCGCGGGCCGCAGCTCCCGGTACAGCACCTCGGCGAGCACCGGCCGGTCCAGGACGGTCAGTTCGGCGCCCAGTGCCGCCGCCTCCCGGACGAGGGCCGCCGACCAGGCGTCGGGGGCGCTCGGGTGCGGCTTGAAGACGAGCCGGCGGTGGCCGCGGGCGACCGCGCCCCGCACCATCCGCAGATGCAGTTCGCCCTCCTCCTCGGGGGTGAGGAGGGAGAGCGCGGCCAGGTACTGGCCGAGCAGCAGCACCGGCCCGGCCTCCGCTTCCGCCTCCGCTTCGGCTGCCGATTCCGGGGCCGGTCCGGCCAGCTCCTCCACGACCTTCGTGAACGCCTCGGCCGGTACGGCCTCGGCGACCGCCCCGAACTCCGCGAGCAGCAGCGGCGTGAGCCCCGGCACCAGGTCGAGGTGCAGCAGCCGCCGCACCCGCTCGCCGACCAGCGGGTCGATCCGGTTGCGGGTGGGCCCGTAGCTCATCAGCCCGTCCGCGTACACGTCGATGGACGCCTCCGGCAGCAGCCGCGCGATCGTCAGCGCGGGCGCGACCTGGAGGGACTCCACGACGAGTTCGAGCTTCCTGCCCGGGCCGCCGTCCAGCTTCCACAGCTGCCGCAGATACCGCTGGAGCATCGGCAGGTCGTCCGCGCGGGGCGTCCAGCCGCCCGGGTGCAGCGGCTCGATCGCCTCGTTCCAGTCCAGGACCTCGTCGAAGCGGTCGCGCAGCCGCTCGAAGCCGGGCATCCGGTGCACCGGGGTGGTGGTCTCCGGCACGGCCGCGTTGGTGGAGACGAGGAGCAGCCGCCGCCCGGCCGGCGCGAAGCGGCCGCTGTCGAGGGCGGCGGCCAGCGTCGCGGCGCCGTACAGCGTGGACGCGTAGAAGATCTGGGTGGTGCTGCTGCTCATACGGCGTTCGTCTCCTGGTGGGCCGCGGTGTCGGAGGTGGCCGGGGCCGCGGCCCGCGTCCCGTCGGCGGTGGCGGTCTGCGGGCCCGGGGCCGTCCGGCGGCGCCGGAGGCGGCGCAGCGGGCCCGCGCGGTCCTCGCCCATCGCCGTCAGGGCGTCGGCGAGCACGTCCCGCGGCAGCCGGCGCAGGGCCGCCGCGCTCCGTATCCGCAATTCGCGGCCCACTCCCGGCTCGAATCGGTCGATGTTCCCGAGGTGATGGGAAATCACCGCGCAATAGGTGCGGACGGCTTTCGGGAGCAGCAGATCCGCTTCCGGATCGGCACTCGTCTCCTCGACGACCTGGTCGAAAGCGCGCAGGAAATCGAGTTGCCGGACATCCCCGATCTGGGTGAGCGACGTGGCGACTCCGCGCCGGTAGAAGATTCCGGGTTCACCGGTGACGGCGAAGGATTCCGCTTCCCGGTGCAGCCGCCAGATCCACGGCCGGTCCTCGGCCGTGCGCAGCCCGTCGGTGAAGCGCAGGAGCCCCCGGTCGAGCAGCCGCCGCCGGTAGATCCCGGCCCAGGCGTACGGATAGTCGACGGCGGTCGACCGGTCGGCCGGCAGGATCACGCCGCGCGGCGACAGCACCACGCCGCGCCGTCCCACCGGGACCCGGCGCAGCGACCGCTTGCGGCCGGTGACCTGGACGTGGTCGACCCGCAGGAAGTCGCAGTCCAGCGCGTCGAGATCGGCGACGAGCCGCGCGTAGTAGCCGGGGGACAGCCAGTCGTCCCCGTCGAGGAAGGTCAGATACGCGCCGCGGGCGGCGTCGAGTCCGGTGTTGCGCGCGGTGGCGAGGCCCTGGTTGCGGGCGTGCCGGAGCAGCCGCGCGCCGGGGATCTCGTGCTCGGCCCGGGCCAGGAGTTCGGTGGTCCCGTCCGTCGAACAGTCGTCGACGAGCAGGAACTCGAAGTCCTCGCGGGCGTTCGCGCGCAGGCTTCGCAGGGTGTCGGAGGCGTATGTCTGCACGTTGTGGAACGGCACGACGACGGAGAGCTTGACCACGCGGCCGACGCTAGGCGCCGACCCGGCATTCGCCCTGACCGGAAAGGGGACAAGCGGTGAACACGAAGCGGCGGGCCCCTTAACCGCCCTGGTTCACGGCCCCTTTCTGTCCGTTTCCCGCCCGGCGGCTGAGTGCTGTTCACCCTTTGTTGCAGCCGTGTTGGGCCGCGAATCCCGTATCCCTCCTAGCGTCCTCGACGTGTCCTCACGTACCGAACGAGCGGTGCGCGTCGCCGTTCTCGCCGATTCCGACACCCGGTGGAAATGGGGCGTGCTCACCGCACGCAGAATCACCCCGGAAATGCCGGGAAGCGGCGCCGACGCCGAAGCCCCCGGGACGACGGAAGCCGCCGAGCCCACCGGATTCGTCCTGCGCGGCCGTGCCACCCCCACCCCCCGCCAGCTCGCCGAGACCGCCGTGTCCCCGGTGACACCGCGCGAGGTGACCGGTGCGGAGTTCCTGCGCGAGGTACGCGACGCCGCCGCCCGCGGCGAGGGATACGACGTGATCGTGCTCGCCCTCGTCGGCGGCACCGTCCGCGCCCTGCTCCAGGGCATCGCCGAACTCGGCCTGGAGCGCCGGCCGGTGCTCGTCGCCGGCTATGTCGGCGTGGTCTACGAGAAGCTCGCCGACGGACTGCTGCTGCGCCACGGCGCGGACGTCGTGCTCGCCAACTCCCGTCACGACGCGGACCGTTTCCGCGCCGTGTACGAGGGAGTGGGCGCCGACCCGTCGAGCGTGGTCGAAGCCGCGCTGCCGTTCCTCGGCGGAGCCCCGTACACCCCCGAACCCGGCCGCGACACCCTGGTGTTCGCCGCCCAGCCGTCGGTGCCCGTCACCCGGGCCGAGCGCGCCTACGTGCTGCGCCGCCTGATCGAGCACGCGCAACGGCACCCGGACCGGGAGGTGTTGCTGAAGCTGCGCTCCAAGCCCGGCGAACACACCACGCACCTGGAGGAGTTCCCGTACCAGAAGCTGGTGCGCGACCTCGACACCCCGCCCAACTTCCGTCTCGTGTACGGGCACATGGGCGAGGTCCTGGACCGCACCGACCTGCTGGTCACCGTCTCCTCCACGGCCGCGCTCGAATCCCTGCACCGGCGTATCCCCACCGCGATCCTCACCGACCTCGGGGTGCGCGAGGCGCTCGGCAACCACCACTTCCTCGGCTCCGGGCTGCTCACCTCCTTCGACCGCCTCGACGGCAAGGAGGCGCCGGAGCCCGACGAGGACTGGCTGGCCCGGCAGGGCGTCGCCGCCGACGGCGGGTACGACCGCGCCTTCGACGCCGCCCGCGAGCGGGTCGCCGCGCTCCTCGCCGGACCCGCGCTGCCGCCCGTCGCCCCGTACTACACGGAGTCGAGCGCCGGCGGCTATCTGCCCGGCATCCTCGCCCGCCACCGCCTCGACGTCACCGCGTCCGCGCCCCGCGCGAGCGGTGTGCGCCGGGTCGTGCGCGAGGTCGCGCGCGGCGCCTACCGCCACGGCGTGCAGCGCGTGGCACCCGTCATCCGACGCCTGGGAGACCTGTGATGCCCGTACCGACCACGCCTGCCCAGGCGACGCCCGCGCCGGCCACGACGCCCACGCCGGCCACGACGCCCACGCCGGCCGCGACGCCCACGCCGGCCGCGACGCCCGCGGACGCACCGACGGCCCCGACCGTGCTCGCGGTCATCCCCGCCCGGGGCGGCTCCAAGGGCGTCCCCGGCAAGAACCTCGCCCGGGTGGCCGGGATCCCGCTGGTCGGCCGGGCCGTCCAGGCCTGCCTCGGCGCGCCCGCCGTCACCCATGTCGTCGTCTCCACCGACGACGCGGCCCTCGCCGACGCGGCCCGCGCCCACGGCGCCGAGGCCGTCCGGCGGCCCGACGCGCTCGCCGGCGACACCGCCACCAGCGAGTCCGCCGTGCTGCACGCCCTCGACACCTTCGAGGCCCTGCACGGCCGTACCGCCGACGTCGTCCTGCTCGTCCAGTGCACCAGCCCCTTCCTCATGGCGGAGGAAGTCGACGCGACGGCGGCGAAGGTGGCCTCCGGCGCCGCCGACACCGCCTTCACCGCCGCCCCGAGCCACGGCTTCCTCTGGAAGCAGGGACCCGAGGACCACGGGGCCGACGGGGCCGACGCGACCGGTGCCACCGGCGTCAACCACGACAAGGCCCACCGTCCGCGCCGCCAGGACCGCGAGCCCGAGTACCTGGAGACCGGCGCCGTCTACGCGATGGCCGCCGAGGGCTTCCGTACCCACCGGCACCGCTTCTTCGGCCGCACCGCGCTCGTCGTCACCGACCCCGCCCGGGTCCTGGAGATCGACGACCCGCACGACCTGGCCCGCGCCCGCGCCCTCGCGCCGCTCCTCGACACCCCGGCCACCCCGGCCCTCGCGGACGTCGACGCCGTCGTCCTCGACTTCGACGGCACCCAGACCGACGACCGCGTCCATATCGACGCCGACGGACGGGAGTTCGTCTCCGTGCACCGTGGCGACGGCCTCGGCATCGCCGCCCTGCGCCGCGCCGGGACACGGCTGCTGATCCTGTCCACCGAGCAGAACCCCGTCGTCGCCGCCCGCGCCCGCAAGCTCAGGATCCCCGTCCTGCACGGCGTGGACCGCAAGGACCTCGCCCTCAAGGCATGGTGCGACGAGCAGGGCGTCGACCCCGCGCGCGTGCTCTACGCCGGCAACGACGTCAACGACCTCCCCTGCTTCCACCTCGTCGGCTGGCCCGTCGCGGTGGGCAGCGCCCACGACTCCGTACGGGCCGCGGCCCGCGCGGTCACCGACACTCCCGGCGGCTTCGGCGCGATCCGCGAGATCGCCGCCTGGCTCCTCGGACCCGAGCTCAACACCCCCGCTTCGTCGGACGATTCGTAAGGAACCACGATCATGAGCAACACCCGCCTGCGCACCCTCGGCGCCAAGACCGCCGGCCCCGGCCACCCCGTCTACGTCACGGGCGAGATCGGCATCAACCACAACGGCGACCTGGACAACGCCCTCGCGCTCATCGACGTGGCCGCCGAAGCCGGCTGCGACGCCGTGAAGTTCCAGAAGCGCACCCCGGAGATCTGCACCCCGCGCGACCAGTGGGACATCGAGCGCGACACCCCCTGGGGCCGGATGACGTACATCGACTACCGCCACCGCGTCGAGTTCGGCGAGGACGAGTACCGCGCCATCGACGAGCACTGCGCGAAGCGCGGCATCGACTGGTTCGCCTCCCCGTGGGACACCGAGGCCGTCGCCTTCCTGGAGAAGTTCGACGTGCCCGCCCACAAGGTGGCCTCCGCCTCCCTCACCGACGACGAGCTGCTGCGCGAACTGCGCGCCACCGGCCGCACGGTGATCCTCTCCACCGGCATGTCCACCCCGAAGCAGATCCGGCACGCCGTCGAGGTCCTCGGCAGCGACAACATCCTGCTCTGCCACGCCACCTCGACCTACCCGGCCAAGGCCGAGGAGCTGAACCTGCGCGTCATCCAGACGCTCCAGGAGGCGTACCCGAACGTCCCGATCGGCTACTCCGGCCACGAGACCGGCCTGTCGACCACGCTCGCCGCCGTCGCCCTCGGCGCCACCTTCGTCGAGCGCCACATCACCCTCGACCGCGCCATGTGGGGCTCCGACCAGGCCGCCTCCGTCGAGCCGCAGGGCCTCGCGCGCCTCGTCCGCGACATCCGCGCCATCGAGACCGCGCTCGGCGACGGCGTGAAGAAGGTCTACGAGTCGGAGCTCGGCCCGATGAAGAAGCTCCGCCGGGTCCAGGGCGCCGTCGCCGCATGACCGGCCGGCTGGCGTTCGTCGAGAGCCCGGTCCAGCTCCTGAACGTCCTGGAGTGGGCCTACGCAGACGCCCTCGGGCGTCCCCGCCCCCTCGCCGTCGTCCCGCCGCAGCCCGCCCGCGGCGGGACCCCGGGTGCCGCGCCGGACGCGGCCCCGGGGGAGGCCCCCGGCGCGGCTCCGGGGGAGGCCTCGCGCGACAGCGAGACCCGCGGCACCGAGACCCGCGGCACCGAGACCCACGGCACCGAGACCCCGGAAGGGGCCCCGGACGGCGAGGCCCCCGCGCCCCGCGCGCCCTCGCTCGCGCACGCCGGCCTCCACGTCGTCGTCCTCGCGCCCACCGACCCCATGTCCCGCGGCCAGCTGCGCCGGATGGCCCAGCTGGCCCGGGACGAGGGCGTCACCGTGACCTGGCAGGACGCCCGCCAGGGCAAGGGCGCGGTGGTACGGACCCTGGGGGAGCTGGCCGGGCCGCTGCGCGCCGCGGACCGGGTCATCGTCGGAGACCCGTTCTCGCGCTACGTCCAGCTGCTGCTCACCCTCTACGGCCCCCGCCGGGTCACCGTCGTCGACGACGGCACCGCCACCATGGAGTACGCCGCGCAGCTCGCGCGCGGCGAGCGCCTGGTGCGCTGGCACCGGCGGGGCAACCTGGGGCCGCGCGAACTCGCGCTCGCCCCGGTGACCTCGCTCGCCCGCCGCAAGCTCGCGCCGAGCCGGCACCGCACGATAGAGATCTTCACCTCGCTGCCGGTCGAACCGCCGCCCGGCACCACCGTCACCGTCAACGACTTCGCCTGGACCCGGGCCGCGTTCGGGCCGCCCCGGCTCACCCGCGGCGCCGACCTGGTCGGCACCTCGCTGGTGGAGACGGGTGTGGTGGACCCCGACGAGTACCTGCGGGCCGTCACCGTCCTGGCCCGCACCCACGGCGCCACCCGCTACTTCGCGCACCGCCGCGAGGCCGCCGACAAGCTGCACCGCGTCGCGGCCGAGACCGGCCTCGAAGTGGTCCGCCCCGAGCTGCCGCTCGAACTCACGGCCCGCCGGGGGCCGGTCGGCCGCACCATCGTGAGCTTCCCGTCCACGGTCGTGCACACTCTGCCGCTCGCGCTCGCCGGTACGGGGGTGAAGGTCGCCGTCTGCGAGATAGCGCCGGAGTGGATCAGGGAGACCGCCTCGCCGCGGGCCCGGGGCTTCCTGGCCGGAGTGGTGGGCAGTGCCACCCGTACGGAGAGGCTCGAATTCGGGTAGGCATACCCAGGGAAGACGGTCTCCAAGCCCGGGAAGGCAAAATTCTTTCCCCTAAGGGGGCGAACTTTTCGCGATCAAGGGGTAGTTGATCTTCTTCGGGCATACCCTTTTCAAGGTGAACCAGTTGACGTCCCCTGAGCCCGACCCCGGTCCGGCGCCCGCGGCGCTGCCCGGGAAGCTGTCCGAACCCCTGCGTGCCGAACTGATCGAGTTTCGCCGGGACTTGCACATGCACCCCGAACTCGGCAAGCAGGAGTTCCGCACCACCGCCGTGCTCAAGGCCCGACTGGAGGCCGCCGGGCTGCGTCCGCGCGTACTCCCCGGCGGCACGGGGCTGGTGTGCGACATCGGCACGCGCGACGGGGACGCCGACGGGGGCGGGGACATCAGAGGGGACCTCGACGAGAAGGACGCCACGGACGGAGGGGCGGACGGCGACGCGACGCGGCGCCCCGTGCTGGCGATCCGCGCCGACATCGACGCGCTGCCCATCCCGGACACCAAGACCGTCCCGTACCGCTCCACCGAGCCCGGCCGCGCGCACGCCTGCGGCCACGACGTCCACACCACCGCCGCGCTGGGCGCCGGCCTGGTCCTCGCCGCACTCGACCGCCAGGGCCGGCTGCCCGCGCCGGTCCGGCTGATCTTCCAGCCCGCCGAGGAGGTGCTGCCCGGCGGCGCCACCGACGTCGTCGAGGCCGGCGTGCTCGACGGGGTCGGCCGGATCATCGCCGTGCACTGCGACCCGAAGGTCGACGCCGGCCGGATCGGGCTGCGGCACGGCCCCATCACCTCCGCGTGCGACCGTCTGGAGGTCACCCTGTCCGGTGCCGGCGGGCACACCGCCCGCCCGCACCTGACCACCGACCTGGTCACCGCCGCCGCCCGGATCGCGGTCGACGTGCCGGCCGTCCTCTCCCGGCGGATCGACGCGCGCTCCGGACTCTCGGTCACCTGGGGCCGGATCGAGTCCGGCCACGCGCCGAACGTCATCCCGCAGCACGCCGAACTGTCCGGCACCGTGCGCTGCCTCGACCTGCCGGCCTGGCGCGAGGCCCCCGACCTGGTCCACGCCGCCATCGACGAGGTCGCCGCACTGCACCGGGCCAAGTCGACCGTCGACTACGTGCGCGGCGTCCCCCCGGTCGTCAACGACCCGGCCGTCGCCGATCTGCTCCGCGAGGCGATGACGGCCCGGCTCGGCGCCGACGCGGTCGAGGACACCGAGCAGTCGCTCGGCGGCGAGGACTTCTCCTGGTACCTGGAGCACGTCCCCGGCGCCATGGCCCGGCTCGGCGTCCGCGCCCCCGACGAGACCCGGGTGCGCGATCTGCACGCCGGCGACTTCGACGTCGACGAGTACGCCATCACGGTGGGTGTGGAATTGTTCACGGCCGCCGCCCTTCTGGACGCGCGCGCATAGCCCCCGTTCACCGATGTGTATACGGATATTTCCGGCCATGACCGCCACCGGACGGATACCGTCCGGGGGTGGGGCGGGCCCTTCGCGGGCCCGCGGCACCGCCTCGTACCAGCGATGATGTCGGACCGTACCGGAATGGGTGCCCTGCGTGGCGTTCTGGCTGGTTCGCGTCGATCCGATAACGACTCATGAACGGGTCTTTAACTGACATCTACGCGCGTTACGATCGCGGCGAAACCAGCGCCGGAAGAGGCGCTTTCGGTCAGTCTTGAAGGGACCCTCCTCTTGCGCCGGATCACCAGGATCACCACCGTGGGCATCGCCTCCGCGGCGCTCGCGCTGTCCGCCACCGCGTGTGGCAAGTCGTCGTCGGAGGCGGGCTCCTCGTCGACCTCCGACTCCAAGGCCGTCAAGGCCGCCATCGCGTACGACATCGGCGGCCGCGGCGACCAGTCCTTCAACGACGCCGCCTACGCGGGTCTGCAGAAGGCCGAGAAGGAGCTCGGCGTCAAGGGCGCCGAGGCCGAGCCGTCCGAGGGCGAGAGCGACGCCGACAAGGTGCAGCGCCTCACCGCGCTGGCCCGCTCCGGCAACAACCCGGTCATCGGTGTCGGCTTCGCCTACGCCCCGGCCATCGAGAAGGTCGCCAAGGCGTACCCGAAGACCACCTTCGGCATCATCGACGACACCTCGAAGACCGGCCCGAACATCGCCAACCTGGTCTTCAACGAGGAGCAGGGCTCCTACCTGGCCGGCGTCGCCGCCGCCAAGACGTCGAAGTCCCACACGGTCGGCTTCATCGGCGGTGTCGAGGTTCCGCTGATCAAGAAGTTCGAGGCCGGCTTCGTCCAGGGCGTCAAGGACACCGACCCCAAGGCGAAGGTACTGACCCAGTACCTGACCCAGCCGCCGGACTTCAACGGCTTCTCGAAGCCCGACCTCGGCAAGGCCGCCGCGCAGGGCCAGCTCGACAAGGGCGCCGACGTGATCTACTCGGCCGCCGGTCTCGCCGGTTCGGGTGCGATCGAGGCCACCGCCAAGGCCGGCAAGTGGGCCATCGGCGTGGACTCCGACCAGTACATGCAGAAGGGTCTGGCCGCCTACAAGGACCACATCCTGACCTCGGTCACCAAGGACGTCCAGGGCTCGGTCTTCAACCTGATCAAGTCGGTCAAGGACGGCAAGCCGCAGTCCGGCGAGGTCCGCATGGGCCTCGCGTCCAACGGTGTCGGCCTGGCCGCCTCCAACCCGGCGTACACGAAGATGACCGACGTCATCGCCGCGGTCGAGAAGGCCAAGAAGGACATCGTCGACGGCAAGATCACCGTCAAGACCACGCCGTGACCCTGATCCGGGCGTGATCCCACCGAGGGCCCGGTGACGCGGGGGAGTACCCCACCGTCGCCGGGCCCTCGGGTCCGCCCGCGACAGGTTCGCCCCGGGTCCGCCGGGCCCCGTCCAGCCGCTTCGTACGGCCGGTGAGGCCCCGGCGGGCAGCCCCGGTCTCATTCCCGTACGGGTTTTCCATTCTCGGCAGTGCTACGCGTGTAGATGTCCCAGCGGCACGATAACTTCGCCCCGCCCTGCCCGTCCGCTCCCACTCCTTCCGGCCAAGGAGAGTGCGCCATCAACGCGTCCAGCCCCCCTGCCGTCGAACTCCACGGCATCACCAAGCGCTTCCCCGGCGTCGTCGCCAACAAGGACATCGCGATCACCGTTCGCAAGGGCACCGTCCATGCCCTCATCGGTGAGAACGGTGCCGGCAAGTCGACCCTGATGAAGATCCTCTACGGCATGCAGAAGCCGGACGAGGGCACCATCGCCGTCGACGGCGAGCAGGTCGCCTTCGCCAGCCCCGGCGACGCCATCGCGCGCGGCATCGGCATGGTGCACCAGCACTTCATGCTCGCCGACAACCTCACCGTCCTGGAGAACGTCGTCCTCGGCGGCGAGAAGCTCCACGGCATCGGCGGCAAGGCCCGCCGGAAGATCCAGGAGATCTCCGACGCGTACGGCCTCGGGGTCCGCCCCGACGCCCTCGTCGAGGACCTCGGTGTCGCCGACCGCCAGCGCGTGGAGATCCTCAAGGTCCTCTACCGCGGCGCCCGCATCCTCATCCTCGACGAGCCGACCGCCGTCCTGGTCCCGCAGGAGGTCGACGCGCTCTTCGACAACCTGCGCGAGCTGAAGTCCGAGGGCCTGACGGTCATCTTCATCTCCCACAAGCTGGGCGAGGTCCTGAAGGTCGCCGACGACATCACCGTCATCCGGCGCGGCACCACCGTCGGCACCGCCGACCCGAAGACCGCCACCACCAAGCAGCTCGCCGAGCTGATGGTCGGCACCGAGCTGCCCTCCCCGGAGACCCGCGAGTCGACGGTCACGGACATCCCGATGCTCCAGGTGACCGGGCTGACCCTGACCGAGTCCGGCGCCGCCCCCGCGGCCCCGCTGACGACCGCCGCCCCGGAGGACCCGGCCGAGGCGCTCGACGTCGTCGAGGTCGTCGAGGGCCCGCACCCGGCAGTCGCGCTCGCCTTTGGGGGCCGCAAGCTGCTCGACGACATCTCGCTCACCATCCACAAGGGCGAGATCCTCGGCATCGCCGGAGTCGAGGGCAACGGCCAGACCGAGCTGATCGAGGCCCTGATGGGCATGAACAGCCCGGACGCCGGCGTCATCACGCTCGACGGCACGGACATCTCCGCGACCTCGGTGCGCAAGCGCCGCGAGGGCGGCATCGGCTACATCCCCGAGGACCGCCACCGCCACGGCCTGCTCCTGGAGGCCCCGCTCTGGGAGAACCGGATCCTCGGTCACGTCACTGAGGTCCCGAACTCCAAGCGCGGCATCCTCGACCCCAAGGCCGCCCGCCTGGACACCGAGCGGATCGTGCGCGAGTACGACGTCCGTACCCCCGGCATCGACGTGACCGCGGCCTCGCTGTCCGGCGGCAACCAGCAGAAGCTGATCGTCGGCCGCGAGATGAGCCACCACCCGAAGTTCCTGATCGCCGCCCACCCCACCCGCGGTGTGGACGTCGGCGCGCAGGCGCAGATCTGGGACGCCATCCGCGACGCCCGCAGCGAGGGCCTGGCGGTGCTGCTGATCTCCGCCGACCTGGACGAGCTGATCGGCCTGTCCGACACCCTCCGGGTCATGTACCGCGGCCGGCTCGTCGCCGACGCGGACCCCGCCACCATCACGCCCGAGGAGCTGGGCTCCGCCATGACCGGTGCCGCCACCGGCCACCTGGAGGGCAACGACCAGCACCCCGAAGACGGTGACGCCCGATGACGAAAATCGACAAGGACAAGCTGATCATCGGGGCCGCCGGCCCCGTGCTCGCGCTCGTCTCCTCGTTCGTGCTCACCGTGCTGGTGCTGCTCGCGACGGGCCTCGACCCGATCGAGCCGATCCGGCTGATGATCGACAACGCGGCCTACTCCGACATCCAGGTGCTGATCGTCAACCAGACCGGCATCTACTACCTGGCGTCGCTGGCCGTGGCCGTCGGCTTCCAGATGAACCTCTTCAACATCGGCGTCGACGGCCAGTACCGCCTCGCCGCCATGCTGTCGGCGCTCGTCGGTGCCGCCGTGGACCTGCCCGGCCCGCTGCACATCCTGCTGATCGTGCTGGTCGCCACGGCCACGGGTGCCTTCTGGGCCGGTATCGCGGGTGTCCTCAAGACCACCCGGGGCGTCTCCGAGGTCGTCTCCACGATCATGCTGAACTCGATCACCACGGCCCTGGTCGCCTGGCTGATCCTGCCGAAGAACTTCGGCGTCCAGCCCGCCGGCTCCAACAACCTGACGACGGGCGACATCCCCGAGTCCGGCTGGTTCCCCGGCATCGACATGGGCGAGGGCAACGGCGTCATCTACGGCTTCACCTTCGTCGCGCTCGCGCTCGGCGTCGTCTACTGGTTCGTCCTCAACCGCACCCGCTTCGGCTTCGACCTGCGCGCCACCGGCGCCAGCGAGTCCGCGGCCCAGGCCAGCGGCGTCGACGCCAAGAAGATGATCCTCACCTCGATGCTGATCTCGGGTGGTCTGGCCGGTCTGTCCGGCATGCCGACGCTGCTCGGCGAGACCCACACGTACAGCCTCGACTTCCCGGTCGGCGTCGGCTTCACCGCCATCGCGATCGCCCTGCTGGGCCGTAACCACCCGGTCGGCATCCTCTTCGCGTCGCTCCTCTTCGCGTTCCTGGAGAAGGCGTCCTCGACGCTGGACACCGAGGGCTACCCGAAGGAGATCACCGAGATCATGAAGGGCATCATCGTGATCGCCGTGGTCGTCTCCTACGAACTCGTCCGCCGTTACGGCCTCCGCCGCCAGCAGCAGAAGGTCGGCGAGCAGCTGGCCGCCGGCGGCGCCCTCACGACCGACAAGGAGGTGGCGGCATGAGCACCGGCACCGTCGCCAAGCCCAGCGCCGCCCCCAGCAAGGGCGCGCGCCGCAAGCTCACCTGGCCCTGGATCCTGCTGATCGTCGCGGCCGGAATCGTGCTCTTCTCGCTCGTCCGCGCCGTCTCCGGTGCCGACGACCTCACCTCGGTCGGCCAGGTCTCCGGCGCGCTGCAGCTCGCCGTGCCGATCGGCCTCGCCGGTCTCGGCGGTCTGTGGTCCGAGCGCGCGGGCGTCGTCAACATCGGCCTCGAAGGCATGATGATCCTCGGCACCTGGTTCGGTGCCTGGGCCGGCTACCAGTGGGGCCCGTGGACGGGTGTCGTCGTCGGCATCCTCGGCGGCGCGCTCGGCGGTCTGCTGCACGCGATCATCACGGTCACCTTCAACGTGAACCACATCGTGTCCGGTGTGGCGATCAACATCCTGGCGCTCGGCTTCACCAAGTACCTGTCGAACTTCACGTTCGCCGAGGTGGGCGACCTGGGCGGCTCCTCCAAGCAGTCCCCGCACATCGACCAGATCACCCAGATCACCATCCCGGGGCTCTCCGACAAACTGGCCGAGCTCCAGGACAAGCACTGGTTCCTGGTCTCCGACCTGGCCGGCATCCTCGGCGGCCTCGTCACCAACCTGTCGCTGCTGACCATCGTCGCGATCCTGCTGATCCCGGCGACCTGGTGGGTGCTGTGGCGCACGGCCTTCGGCCTGCGGCTGCGCTCCTGCGGCGAGAACCCGGTCGCGGCCGAGTCGCTGGGCGTCAACGTCTACAAGTACAAGTACATCGCGGTGGCGATCTCCGGCGGCCTCGCGGGCCTCGGCGGCGCGTTCCTCGCGATCGTCTCCACGGGCATCTACCAGGAGGGGCAGACCGGCGGCCGCGGTTACATCGGTCTCGCCGCGATGATCTTCGGCAACTGGATGCCGGGCGGCATGGCCCTCGGCGCCGGCCTGTTCGGCTTCACCGACAGCCTCAAGCTGCGCGGCGGTGCCGAGAACGTCCACGCGCTGCTGCTGCTCGTCGCCGTCCTGCTGGTCATCGCCATGCTGTGGCAGCTGTACAAGAAGAAGTACGCCGCGGCCGTCGTCGCCGCCGTCTTCGCGGCCGTCTTCTTCCTCTGGTACGCGTTCACCGACCAGGTCCCGAGCCAGTTCGTGGACGCCGCCCCGTACATCACCACGCTGCTCGTGCTGTCCCTGTCGGCGCAGCGGCTGCGGATGCCGAAGGCGGACGGACTGCCGTACCGGAAGGGCCAGGGCAAGTGACCGGCCTCCTGGAGCAGGCCGACACCGGTCTGTCCGAGGCCGGCTGGGAGGCCCTGCGGGCGGCCGCCCGCGAGGCGATGGCCCACGCCTACGCCCCGTACTCCGGCTACCCGGTCGGCGCGGCGGCCCTGGTCGAGGACGGCCGGACGGTCTCCGGCTGCAACGTCGAGAACGCGTCCTTCGGCCTCGGCCTGTGCGCCGAGTGCGGTCTGGTCTCGCGGCTCCAGGCGACCGGCGGCGGCCGGCTCACGCACTTCGCGTGCGTGGACGGCCGGGGCGAGCCCCTGGTGCCGTGCGGCCGGTGCCGGCAGCTCCTGTACGAGTTCGGGGGCCCCGACCTCGTCCTGGAGACGCCCGCCGGGTTCATGACCCTGGCCGGGATGCTGCCGCAGGCGTTCGGGCCGGAGCACCTGACCACGGGCCGTACGGCCGCGGACGGCAAGGCTTCGGATGGCCAGGTCGCGGACGACCCGGCCTCGGACGACCAGGCTTCGTAGTCCCTCAAGGCGGCCCTTCCGGCAGGATGGAGGGGCCGCCTTCTCCTTTTGCTCCTCTATGCGCGTAGAAAGAGGCATCACCACATGGACGTCATCTCCGTCATCCGCACCAAGCGGGACAAGGGCGAGCTGAGCCCCGAGCAGATCGACTGGGTCATCGACGCCTACACCCGCGGGGAGGTCGCCGACGAGCAGATGTCCGCCCTGGCCATGGCGATCCTGCTGAACGGCATGAACCGCGACGAGATCGCCCGCTGGACCGCCGCCATGATCGCCTCCGGTGAGCGGATGGACTTCTCGTCCTCCCTGTCCCGCCCCACCGCCGACAAGCACTCCACCGGCGGCGTCGGCGACAAGATCACCCTGCCGCTCGCCCCGCTCGTCGCCGCCTGCGGCGCGGCCGTCCCGCAGCTCTCCGGCCGCGGCCTCGGCCACACCGGCGGCACCCTCGACAAGCTGGAGTCCATCCCCGGCTGGCGGGCACTGCTCTCCAACGAGGAGATGCTGTCCGTCCTCGACGGCACCGGCGCGGTCATCTGCGCGGCCGGCGACGGCCTCGCCCCGGCCGACAAGAAGCTCTACGCGCTCCGCGACGTCACCGGCACCGTCGAGGCCATCCCGCTGATCGCCTCCTCGATCATGTCGAAGAAGATCGCCGAGGGCACCGGCTCGCTGGTCCTGGACGTCAAGGTCGGCAGCGGCGCCTTCATGAAGACCATCGAGGACGCCCGCGAGCTGGCCTCCACCATGGTCGCGCTCGGCAAGGACAGCGGCGTCCGCACGGCCGCGCTGCTCACCGACATGTCCACCCCGCTCGGCCTGACCGCCGGCAACGCCCTCGAAGTCCGCGAGTCCGTCGAGGTCCTCGCGGGCGGCGGCCCGGCCGACGTCGTCGAGCTGACGCTCGCGCTCGCCCGCGAGATGCTCGACGCGGCCGGCCTGAAGGACGCCGATCCGGCGAAGGCGCTGGCCGACGGCTCCGCGATGGACGTCTGGCGCCGCATGATCGCCGCGCAGGGCGGCGACCCGGACGCGGCCCTCCCGGTCGCCCGCGAGCAGCACGTCGTCATGGCCCCGGCCACCGGTGTGCTCACCCGCCTGGACGCGTACGACATCGGCGTCGCCGCCTGGCGCCTGGGCGCCGGCCGCGCCCGCAAGGAGGACCCGGTGCAGGCCGGCGCGGGCGTCGAGATGCACGCCAAGCCGGGCGACACGGTGACCGCGGGCCGGCCGCTGCTGACGCTGCACACGGACACCCCGGAGAAGTTCGACTACGCCCTGAAGTCGCTGGAGTCGTCCTTCGACATCGCCCCGGAGGGCACCTCCTTCACGCGTAAGCCGATCGTCCTCGACCGCATCGCGTAAGGACCGGAAGGCCCCCGGCATGTGCCGGTGACACGTATGGGTGAACGGGATCGGTGGACCCCCACCGGTCCCGTTCGGCATGCTGGGATCGGTGACGACCGATCGAGGAGCACACCATGAGCGCACTCGCCGCCGAGGCCGGACCCGAGCAGGGCAACGGCTGGGACGACCTGGTCCGTCGCTGGGAAACGATGGACTGGCCTGAGGGCTGCAAGGTGGAGATCATCGAGGGGATCATCACCGCGGCACCAGCACCCGCAGTCCGGCACGGCAGCATCACAGCCAAGGTCCACCGATGGCTGGTCCGGGGCATTTCCGACGAGCTGAACGTGTACCAGTCACTCGCCCTGGCGATTCCCGAGCATTCGAGTCTGTACATCCCCGACCTGGCGGTCGTTCCCGAAGCCATCGTGGACCAGGGGACGGGAAACTCCATCCCGGCCGCGACAGCCGAACTCGTCGTCGAGGTCACCTCGAAGGGCAACGCGAACCACGATCGGGTTCACAAGCTGCGTGGCTACGCCATGGGTGGCGTGCCCCTCTACCTGCTCATCGACCGCTGGCACGCGGGCCGTCCCACCGCCACGCTCTACGGCGAGCCGAAGAACGGCCTCTACCGTGTCCTGGAGGTCGTCGAGTTCGGCGAGAAACTGTCTCTCCCCGCCCCCTTCGGCCTCACCCTCGACACCGCCGAGTTCCCCGTCGACTGAGCGCCCGTCACGCTCGCCGGCCGTCCGGCGGCCACCCGGGCGCGGGGACTGCCGCGCCCGGGTGGGCGAGAAGTCCGGTGACCGTGGCCCGCGCGGCCGAGCGGACCTCCGCGTCCGGGTCGTCCAGGAACGCCGCCACCGGTTCGACCAGCTCCGGCAGCAGGTCCCAGCAGGCCAGGGCCGCCTCGACGAGGACCAGGTCACCGGCCTCGCCGTCGTCCCACATGCCGACCTGGTCGTCCTCGTCGGCCGCGACGTACGCGGCCGTCCACGCCGCCGTGTCGGCCCCGGCGATTCGCGCTCGCAGTTCGTCGGCCTCGTCCCCGAGCCGTACGGCCTCGGCCACGTCCCGGATGAACGCGAGCCCGAGTACCGGCGCCTCCGCGAGGCGGCCCGCCACCGCCGCGAGGACGGGCGGGGTGGCCGGCCAGACCGTGCCCTGGTGGAGGATCGCCGACCACAGGTGGTCCTCGGCCGCCGCCAGCGGGCCGGCCAGGATCTCGCGGGTGTCGGTCGCCGCCCCGTACGCGTGGAACAGCCGCTCCCACACCACCGTGTCCGCGCTCACGCGCCCGCTCCCGGTGCCAGGGCCAGCAGCGCGGGCAGCTCCCTCATGTGGGTGAAGAGGTGGGTGCCGGGGCCGGCCAGGCGTTCCGCGCGGGTGAGGCCGCCGGCGTAGCCGAAGACGCGCATGCCCGCCGCGCGGGCCGCCTGGACGCCGTACGCGCTGTCCTCGACGACCGCGCAGCGCTCCGGCGGGACGCCCATCGCGCGGGCCGCGTGCAGGAAGAGATCGGGGGCGGGCTTGCCGTGGGCGACGTCGTGGGCGCTGAAGACGCGGCCCTCGAAGCGGTCGAGGAGGCCGGCGCGGGTGAGGTTGCGGCGTATGGAGGTGTGGCCGCCGTTGGAGGCGAGGCAGAACGGCACGTCCAGGGCGTCCAGGACCTCGGTGACGCCGTCGACCGCGGTCAGTTCCGCGTCCAGCGCCTCGTCGTACAGGTGCTGGAAGGGCAGTTCCCAGCCGTCCTGAAGGCGGCGGCCGGCGCGTTCCTCGACCAGGGCGGTGAGTTGTCTCTTGGAGGAGCCGACGAACAGGTCGGCCATCTCCTCCTCGCTGAACTCGGCACCGAGGCGGGCGAACACGGCCCGGTCCACTCGGCAGTAGATCCGCTCGCTGTCCACGAGGACACCGTCGCAGTCGAAGATCACCAGCTCGGCGCGATCAAGAGTCATGGCGCCGAGCCTAGAGCTACCGGGAAACGTTTCGGCAGCCCTCCGACAGCCCGGCCACGGGCAGCCCGAAAGCCGCCCGGAGACGGCCTCGGGACGGTCCGCGATGAATTCCGGGCGCTCCGGCGGTCTGCCCTGGTGTGGACGACTCCCGAAGACTCGAACTACGCCTCGGCGGCCCGCCCGCGCCCGACGACGTCGGACGGCTCTGCGAGCTGCTCGCCGCCGCCCCGCCCACCGTCGTCGTCTGTGACGTCGGCGGGCTCGACCGCGCCGGTCTCGCCGCCGTGGACGCCGTCGCCCGGCTCCGCCTCGCCGCCCGGCGGGGCGGCCACCGGCTGCTGTTCCGCGGCGCCGGGCCCGAGCTGCGCGGCGTACTCGGCCTCGTCGGGCTCGGCGATCTGCTGTGACCGGTGGTACTGCCGCCCTCAGACGGCGTCGAGCCGGTCCGGCAGGTCGAACAGCGGGAACCAGCGCTTGGTGTCGAGGAAGAAGTCCATTCCGCCGATCTTGCCGTCGTGCAGTTTGAGCACGATCAGCGCCCACGGGGCGTAACCGCCCTCCGGGTCCGGGTGGTAGTGCGCGAACGCCGGCTGGCCGTTCGCCACGGTCGCGACCAGCTTCGAGCCGCGGCACACCTCGCCGACGCCCAGCATCCAGCCCACGATGTCCTCGTGGCCGCGCAGCCACAGGTCGTACGGCGGCATGGACATGGTGGCGTCCTCGTGCAGGAGCGTGGTGAGCGCCTGCATGTCGTACCCCTCGAAGGCCGCCACATAGCGGTCGAGGAGCGCCTTCTGCTCCTCGTCCAGCGGGTTCGCCTCGTCGGACACGGCCGGCGCCTGCTCCTGGATCGTCGCCCGGGCCCGCTGGAGCGCGCTGTTGACGGAGGCGACGGTCAGGCCGAGGAGTTCGGCGACCTCGCTCGCCTTCCAGGCCAGCACCTCGCGCAGGATCAGTACCGCGCGCTGCTTCGGCGGGAGGTGCTGGAGGGCGGCCACGAACGCCAGCCGCACCGTCTCGCGCGAGACCGCGGTCTCCGCCGGGTCGGCCACCGACGGCAGCACGCGGCCGTCCGGCACCGGCTCCAGCCAGGTGATCTCGGGGCGTTCGTTGAGCCGGGCCTGCGCCACCGGCGTCGGCTCGCTCAGGTCCATGGGACGGGCCCGCCGGTTGCCCGCGTTCAGCGAGTCCAGGCAGACGTTGGTGGCGATCCGGTAGAGCCAGGACCGCAGGGAGGAACGTCCCTCGAAGGAGTCGAGCGAGCGCCAGGCCCGCACCATGGTGTCCTGCACCGCGTCCTCCGCCTCGAAGGCGGAGCCGAGCATCCGGTAGCAGTAACCGGTCAGCTCCCTGCGGTACTTCTCCAGGTCTTCCGTCATCAGGTCCATCGAGTCCACCCCGCGGCTTGCCCTTCACCGGCGCCCGTCCGGCACCGATGAAGGGAAGCTACCGCAGGGCACCGACAGCCTGCGGCGATTCGGTCAGGTTCCGGGCTTGCGCCCGTACACGTACACGTCGTCGCCGTTCTTCAGCAGATTCCAGTACGCCTTCGCGTCGTTCGGCCGCATGTTGACGCAGCCGGCCGAACCCGGCGGATTCCACATGGACTTGGTGACCGAGTGGAACGCCTGCCCGCCGTCGAAGAACTGCGCGTACGGCATCCAGACGTCGTAAAGCGTCGACCAGTGCTTGATGTTGCGCCAGTAGACCTTGCTGGAGCCGGTACGGGTCTCCGCGCCGTCGCGGCCGGTGCGCACCGGCACCGGGCCGTACTTCAGCTTCTTGCCGTCCTGGATCCAGCTGAGCTGCCGGGTCAGGTCGACACAGGCGATCCGGCCCTTGTTCGTCGGGCACTTGCCGGCCTGGTTCGGGTTCTTGCCCGCCGCCCGCTGCGCGAGCATCGTCGACATGGTGCGCCAGGTCAGCGGCCCGGCGTAGCCCATCGTCGGGGTGATGCCGTGCGTCCGCTGGAAGCTCTGGATCGCCCGGCAGTCGGCGGCCGACTGGCGGCCGTCGGCGGTCCGGCCGAGGAACTTCTCCACCTGCTTCTGGTACGGACCGGTCGTCACGTTGCAGGACGACGCCGCCTGCGCCGTGCCGCTGCCGACGGCCACGGTCAGCGGCACCACCAGGGACGTGACCGCGAGGCCGAGTCCGGCTCTTCTCCGTATCGTCGCGCGCGTGTTGTTCATGGTGACTCGCAACTCCCCCTTCGCTCTTCTGAGTTACGACGCTCTGAAGGATTGGACAGTTGCATCGGGGGCAGATCGGGTCAAGGGGCACGGTATGCCGCGGCGCCCGGAACCGGGTGGTTCCGGGCGCCGTTCACGCCTTCGCGGGACTACGGGAGGGGCGACGCGGGCCGTGCGTCAGACGGCCGCCAGCCGGTGCCGCCGCTCCGCGACGCGCGCGCTGTGCGACCCGTACAGCGTGACCGACACGACGCCGACCACCGCGACCAGGCCGATCGCGACCGTCCCGCCCCAGCCGCCCGCGTGGAAGGCGACCGCGCCGAGCGTGCCGCCCACGCTGCTGCCCAGGTAGTACGCCGACTGGTAGAGCGCCGAGGCCTGCGCGCGGCCCGTCTTCGCCGTGCGGCTCACCGAGGACGAGGCGACCGCGTGCCCGGCGAAGAAGCCGGCCGTGATCAGGACCAGGCCCGCGAGGACGAGGGGCAGCGTGTCGGCGAGCGACAGCAGCAGACCGGCCGCCGTCGTGGAGACGGCGAGGTAGAGCGCGCCGCGCCGGCCCATGCGGCCGACCAGCCGGCCGGCCGCCGCCGACGAGACCGTACCGACCAGGTAGACCAGGAAGATCGAGCCGACCACGCCCTGCGGCAGCGAGAACGGGGCCTCGGTCAGGCGGTAGCCGATCACCGTGTACACGGCGCCGAAGACCGTCATGAACAGCGCGCCGATCGCGTACAGCCGGACGAGCAGCGGGTCCGCCAGATGACCGCGCACGGTGCGCGCCAGCGTCCTCGGGCTCTGCGCGACGGACGTGAAGTGCCGCGCCGGCGGGATGAGGAAGCGGAACGCGACCGCGCAGACCACGGCCAGCAGACCGACCGCCGCCAGACCCGCGCGCCAGCCCCACAGCTGGGCCACCCAGCCGGTGAGGAGACGGCCGCTCATGCCGCCGATCGAGTTGCCCGCCACGAACAGGCCGATCGCCGCGATCAGCGCCCGCGGCCGCACCTCCTCGGCCAGGAACGCCATCGCCGAGGCCGGCACACCCGCCAGCGCCGCGCCCTGCAGCGCGCGCAGCAGGATCAGGGTCTCCAGGTTCGGGGCGAGCGGGACGAGGAGGGCGACGGCGACGGCCACCGCCAGCGAGGCCGTCATCATCGAGCGGCGGCCGAAGCGCTCGGACAGCGCGCTCAGCGGCAGGACGCACAGGGCCAGGGCGCCGGTCGCGCCGGAGACCGTCCAGGACGCGGCCGAGGCGGTGGCGCCGAACGCGTCGGAGACGGCCGGGAGCAGGGCCTGGGTGGAGTAGAGGAGGGCGAAGGTGGCCACTCCGGCGGCGAACAGCGCGAGGCTGAGGCGGCGGAAACCGGGGGCGCCGGGGGCGAGGCGGGTGTCGCGGGGCTCGGCGGCCTTGGCGGCCTCGGCGATGGCGCGGGCCTCGGAGGTCGCGCGGGCGTCGCTCGCGTCCTGCGCGGCAGGAGAGTCGGGGGTCTTGCGGGAGTCGGCGACCGCGTGGGTGGCGGCCGCCTTGGTACTGGCGGAAGGCATGTACCGAACGTAGGCCGCCCCATTTCATGCGTCCAATGCATGAACCTGCTGTAATCGTTCCTATGGTGCATGAGTACAGGTCACAGCCTCGCCTGTCACCGAACAGTAACGAAGAAGACATGGGACTGCTGCTCGCGCCGCGCCTCGCGTACTTCGCCGCCGTCGCCCGCCACGAGCACGTCACGCGGGCCGCCGCCGAGATGGGCGTCCCCCAGTCGACGCTCTCGCGCGCCATGGTCCGGCTGGAGGAGGACCTCGGCGTCGCGCTGTTCGCCCGGCGCGGCCGTACGGTCGCGCTCACCCCGGCCGGCCGGCGCTTCCTCGGCTCCGCCGAACGCGCCCTCGCCGAGGTCGAGCGGGCCGCCGGCACCGTACGGGACGACGCCGACCCCACCGCCGGCCGGGTCGCCTTCGGCTTCCTGCACACCATGGGCTCCGAGACCGTGCCCGCCCTCATCCGCGCCTTCCGCGTCGATCACCCCGGCATCCGCTTCACCCTCGTCCAGAACTACGGCGAGGCCATGCTCGAACGGCTCCGGGCGGGCGAACTCGACCTCTGCCTCACCTCGCCCGTCCCCGACGCCCCCGACCTCGTCGGCCGCCGCCTCGACGAACAGCGGCTGCGGCTCGTCGTCCCCGACGACCACCGGCTCGCCGGCCGCAAACGCATCCGGCTCGCCGAGGCCGCGGACGAGTTCTTCGTGACCCTCGAACCCGGCTACGGGCTGCGCCGCATCACCGACGACCTGTGCGCCCAGGCCGGCTTCACCCCGCGCGTCGCCTTCGAGGGCGAGGAGGCCGAGACGCTGCGCGGGCTCGTCGCCGCGGGCCTCGGCGTCGCGCTGCTGCCGCCGCCGGCCGTGCCGCGGCCCGGCGTCGTCGAACTCGGGGTCACCTCGCCGCGCGCGGCCCGCGAGATCGGGGTGGCCTGGCTCGACGGGCACCCGGACACCCCGCCGGTCGCCGCCTTCAAGAAGTTCCTGCTGAACAAGCGGGGGAGTCTGCTGCCGGAGTGACGCGGGGCGGCGGTGCCGGTCGTGCCGGTCGTGTCGGTTCAGCGGTTCAGGGAACGGCCGAAACCCGCCGCCAGCGGCATCCGCAGTCCCAGCGGCGGAGGCGCCGCGAGCGCGTCCGTCAGCGGCCGGCTCTGCGGGTGGCCGAACAGCGACGACAGGACGAAGTCGACGGCCAGCGCGTGGACTTCGGCGTGATACTGGCGCAGCGCGTGCCCGTCCGCGTGTACCTCGAAGCGGCACGTGTCGCGGTTGGTCTTCTTGGCCCGCTCGGCGAACCGGAACGACAGCTCCGGATCCGTCCGGGCGTCCCGCGTGCCGTGCACCAGCAGCACCCGGCGTCCCACCAGCTGCCGCACCGGCTCCGGCTCCGCCGCCCGGTCCTCCTCCGGCAGCCACGGCGCCAGCGCGAGCACCGACGCCACCGCGTCGTGGCCGCCCGCCCGCAGCGCCGCCCGCGCGCCCATGCCGCGGCCCGCGAGGCACACCGGGACGTCGCCGTACCGCCGTACCGCCTCCGACACCGCCCACGAGGCGTCCGCCGCGAGCTGCGCGTCCGAGCCGTTCCAGCCGCGGCCCCGATACCGGACCACATGCGCGACCAGACCGTCCGCCCGGCCCTCGCGCGCCAGTCGCCGTGCCAGCGGCAGCGCCGCCGCGTGCGCCCGCGCGGACGGGCGCCGGCTCGACGCGGCCTCCCCGTCGGGCAGCAGCAGAACCACCCCGCCGGCCTGGGTGACGGGTTGCGTCGCTCCGACCGCTCGGCCCAGCCGGGGTGTCCGGGAGTCGGCCGTTCCCACGAGTGCGTTGTGCGCCATGACCGAACAGTCTCAGAAGTGGAGGTGTACGCCACCCGTACGCGCGATCACTGTTACGTATCGTCCGCTGTCGTTCGACCGGCGAACACCAGTTTTCGGACGCGGCTTTGAAAGCGGACGGTCATGAACGGCCGTGAACGATCAGAAGCGTTCGAAACACTGGATCTCGCCGAGGGGCTCGAAGCCCCGGCGCGCGTACCAGGCGCTCGGCCAGTCCTCCGTGTGCGCCGTGAGGAAGACCGTCGGGCAGCCCTCGGCGTCGGCGATCCGCAGCGCCGTGTCCAGCACCACGCCCGCGTGCCCCTGCTTCAGGTGCGTCACCGCCGTCACCAGGTCCTCGATCTGGGCGAGGCCCGCCGCCCGGTCGAGATAGAGATCCGCCCACGACGCGACCTGCCCGAACGCGTCGTGCGACGCGAGGAACCGGACATCGTCCGCGCCCCGGAGCCGGGCCGTACGGCGCTCCACCAGATCGCGTACGACCTCGTCCGTCGCACCCGGGATGAAGTGCCGCCACGCCTCGGCCATCGGCTCGCGCAACGCCGGAAGACCCACCTCGCGGGCCCCGCCCTCGGCCGGTACCGGGAGGCCGTGGCGGCGCATCACCGTGATCGCGGAGCGGGAGTAACCGGCCTCGGCCAGCGGGCCGGCGCAGGCGGCTGCGGTCGTCGCGTCCGGTATGGACACGATGCGGAACGGCAGGTGGGACAGGACGTCGTCGACGTGGGCGGGGAGGGCGTCGGGGTCCGGGGAGCCGGTGACGACGACGTGGTTGTTGCCGTGGGAGTGGCGGAAGGTGTCGTCGAGGGCGGCGAAGCCGCCGGGGAAGTCGACGGTGCGTTCCGCCTGGCGGCGGGTGAAGGAGGCGAGGAAGGCGTGGATCCGGGGGAGGTCGGTCATGGGGGCAGGCTAGGTGGGGCGCGGTGCGGGTGCCACGGGGTTGTTGGGGGGCCTGTCTGCCGGTGGGGTTGTTGAGGGAGGAGGTGCGAAGTGCGGGGAACCGCTTGGGGGGCCGTACCGACTCTTTACGTGCCAACCGGGGTGCTCTACGCGCGTAGGCGCTACAGTGCGGAAATGACGAGCCAGATCCCCACCACGCCCAGCGCGGACCAGATCCGCCGTGCCCCGAAGGTTCTGCTGCACGACCACCTCGACGGCGGGCTGCGGCCCGGCACGATCGTCGAACTCGCCCGTGCCCAGGGCTATGACGCTCTCCCCGAGACCGATCCCGACAAGCTCGGCATCTGGTTCCGGGAAGCCGCCGACTCCGGTTCGCTGGAGCGGTATCTGGAGACCTTCGCGCACACCTGTGCCGTCATGCAGTCCCGCGAGGCCCTGTTCCGGGTCGCCGCCGAGTGCGCGCTCGACCTCGCCCAGGACGGGGTCGTCTACGCCGAGGTCCGGTACGCCCCCGAGCAGCACCTGGAGGGCGGGCTGACACTCGAAGAGGTCGTCGAGGCCGTCAACGAGGGCTTCCGGGAAGGGGAGCGGCAGGCGCGGGAGCGCGGGCACCGGATCCGGGTCGGCGCGCTGCTGACCGCGATGCGGCACGCCGCCCGTGCCCTGGAGATCGCCGAACTCGCCAACAGCTACCGCGACGCCGGTGTCGTCGGCTTCGACATCGCGGGCGCCGAGGCCGGCTACCCGCCCACCCGTCACCTCGACGCCTTCGAGTACATGAAGCGGGAGAACAACCACTTCACCATCCACGCGGGCGAGGCGTTCGGGCTGCCGTCGATCTGGCAGGCGCTCCAGTGGTGCGGGGCCGACCGGCTCGGGCACGGGGTGCGGATCATCGACGACATCGAGGTCGCCGACGATGGCTCGGTCAGTCTCGGCCGGCTCGCCGCGTACGTCCGGGACAAGCGGATCCCGCTGGAGCTGTGCCCCACCTCCAACATCCAGACCGGCGCCGCGGCCTCGTACGCCGAGCACCCGATCGGGCTGCTGCGCACGCTTCACTTCCGTGCCACCGTCAACACCGACAATCGTCTGATGAGCGGCACCAGCATGAGCCGGGAATTCGAATTCCTGGTCGAGGCATTCGGCTACACGCTCGACGACGTGCAGTGGTTCACGGTCAATGCGATGAAATCAGCGTTCATTCCTTTCGATGAACGGCTGGCCATGATCAACGATGTCATCAAGCCCGGATATGCCGAGCTGAAGTCCGAATGGCTGTTCCAGCAGTCCGCCGCCACCAGCGACTCTTCTCGCCGTACGGGCTGATCGAGGAACACGGGACGGGAAACAGTGCGGCCGGGCGAACCACGCCCGGCCGCATTTCGGTGTTTGCGGTGGCGGCGTTCGCTGGTTAGGTTTCGTAGTCACTCGCATTTCCCCAGCATTCCCCTGCTCCGCGATTCCCGAGATTACCGAGGAAGTTTTCTGATGAAGCAGTCCGCCGCCAAGAAGCTTGGTGTCGCCGTCCTGGGTGCCGCTTTCGCCGCCACTGCCGCCGGTACGGCCTCCGCCGCCCCGGTCCCGCAGCCGGCCGGCCCGGACCCGCTGGCCCTGGCGACCAACCTCGTCCCGGGCGGCCAGGGCCTGGCCCAGGCGCCCCAGGCCGCCACCGAGGCCCTCGGCCAGGGTGCGAAGACCCTGCCCGGCGCGGTCGGCCAGGCCCAGAACCTCCCGGGCGAGGTCACCAAGCAGGCGTCGAGCCTGCCGCTGGACGGCGTCAAGTCCGGCCTCGGCCACACCCCGCTCGGCGCGCTGGGCGGCCTGCTCGGCGGTCTGCCGGTCGGCGGCCTGGGTCTGCCCCTCTGATCCGCCGCTGATCCACCCCGCGTCACGTACGCGCGAAGGGCGCCCGTCCGGTTCTCCGGAGAGGCGCCCTTTTCGTCTGTGTACGAGCGGGTGGGGTGCGGCGGCGGGTTTACCAGGCGGTGCTCGACGTCTTCTCCTCGGGCAGCAGCACCCACAGCGCCAGGTAGAGCAGGAACTGCGGGCCGGGCAGCAGGCACGAGACGAGGAAGATCACCCGCATCGTGTTCGAGGAGATGCCGAAGCGCCGGGCCAGCCCCGCGCACACTCCGGCGATCACGCGTCCGTCGCGGGGTCGGGCAAGTGCGGCCATGGTGGGCTCCTTCATTTCCGGTGCTCGGGATTTCCGATGTCTCCATGCTGCTCCCCGGCACGGCGGAAAACCTCGCTCTACGGGGCGATTCCGACCCTGGGAATCGTCGGGGTCGCCCCCTGAGGAGCCCCCGGACGCGCACCCCTGAGCAAGGCCCCGTTCTCGGAGCGAGTCGCGGAATCCGGACGGGAACGCGGATCAGAGGGGGAACCCCGGCGGGTTCCCGGGCGCCGTCCGCGGTCCGTGTTCGGGCCGGAGCGCGCCCGGCGGCGCAGCCGGGCCCGGCCGGCCGGGACCAGGAGGGCGTGTGCGACCGCGACGCCCGTCGTGTTCAGGAGTATCGAGTCGACGTCCACCACCTGCCCCGGCACGGCGGTCTGCAGCAGTTCCACGGCCAGCGACACCAGCGCCCCGGCCGCCGTCGTCCGGGCGAGGGACCACCAGGGCGAGACCCGCAGCCGTCCGTCGGCCATCGGCAGCAGCACCCCGAGCGGTGCCAGGAGCAGCAGTTCGCTCCCGATCCGGCGGGCCGCCTCGGCGGGTCCGAGGGCCAGATCGCCCCGTATCCCGGCCAGCGGGGTCAGGTTCGGCGCGGTCACCCAGGCCACGTCCCGCGGCCGTAGCGCCACCCAGGCGACGACCACCAGGTGCGCGAGGAGGAGCGCGAACCCCGCCACGCGTACGACCGAGGCGGCATTGCCGCCCGCATTGCCCGCATTGCCCGAACCTTGACGCTGCACGCCCCCCAAGACGCGCCCCTTGGCGGAATCGGTTCCGCTCGACGGATCCCGCCCTCCGCCGGGCCTCTCCGGGACAACCCTGAGAGGACTGTCAGGGTTGTCCCGGGGAAGAGGCGCCGGGGCGGGGAATCCCCGGACCTGGGGGCGTTTCGGGACGCGGCCGCAGAGGACGGCTTCCGGGGCGGAGCCTCGCGGCCGGTGGGCTGTGACGACCGGCACACCCGCCGGCGGCCTCAGGGGCGCGCCGACGGGACCGGGGACTCCGGGCGTTCCTTCAGCTGTTCCGTACAGCGGTAGCGGCGCGGCTCGTACGGGCCCGGGCCGCCGAGGACCACGGTGTCGCCGCTTACGCCCGCCGTGCTCTCCGCGAAGGTACAGACGAGCTGCGCGAGCGCCGCCGGCGGCAGGTCCTCGGGCTGGCGGCTGAGGCGAAGCGTCGGCTTCGGGTCGCCCCGGTGCGGGCCGCCCACCGTCAGCGGCGCCTGGGCCGCCGAGGAGAAGCCCGCCTCGCGCTCGCCGTCCGACGGCTCGGCCGTCAGCTGGGTGAGCAGCGCCGCGGCCGTACGGACGGGGTCGCCGACCGCCTTCTCCTCGGGCAGCGAGGAGCCGCGTTCCACCCGCTCCAGCTGGGCCCCGCACAGCAGGTACACCCGCAGCGGCACCCCGCGCCGCCCGGGCGCGACCGCCTCGTCCCGCGCCCCGCCCGCGGGCTCGTCGGCGGTCCGGGTGCCGCCGTCCACCCTTCCGCCGGCCGCCGCCTCGCACGGCACCCGCGAGGGCGCGGCGCCCGCGTCCACCGGCACGGTGGTCGTCCGGATCCCGCAGCCCGCGAGCAGTGCGGCGGCGGCCAGGGCTATGAGCCCGCGGGCCGCGCCCCGTCGTCCCGTACGGCGACGCCTCAACTCTCCTCCACCCCGCCCCGGCTGCCGCGGGTCCGCAGCTCCCGCGCGATCCCCGACGCGTCCCGGGGCAGTCGCAGTACGAACACCGCGCCGTCCACCCGTCCGTCCGCGTCCGTCGAGTTGGACGCGGTGATCGAACCGCCGTGGATCAGCGCGTTCTCCATGGCGATCGACAGGCCGAGCCCGCTGCCGTCCGACCGCGGCCGCGACGCGCTCGCCTTGTAGAAGCGGTCGAAGACGTGCGGCAGGACCTCCTCGGGGATGCCGGGCCCGTGGTCGCGTACCGCGATCACCAGGTCCTCGCCCGCCCGGGAGTCCTCCGGGGAGTCCTCCGGCGCGTCCTCCCACGTGTCGTCCCCGGAGTCCGTCTCCGGCTCCTCGTCCGTCCCGACGTCCCCGGCCACCCGCTCCGAGAGTTCGGTGCGCACCGACACCCGCACCGGCGAGCCGCCGTGCTTGAGCGCGTTGCCGATCAGGTTCGCGAGGATCACGTCGAGCCGGCGCGGGTCGAGCCGCGACACGATGCCGCGCTCCGCGTCCAGGTCGACCGCGTCCAGCCAGGCGCGCGCGTCGATGCAGGCGGTGATCTGGTCGGCGATGTCCACGTCGTCGAGGACCAGACGCGCGGTGCCCGCGTCGAAGCGGGTCACCTCCATCAGGTTCTCCACGAGGTCGTTCAGCCGCCGGGTCTCGCTGACCACCAGCGCGACCGCGGGCGCGATCATCGGGTCGAGCGAGTCCTGCTCGTCCTCCAGGACCTCGGTCACGGCGGTCAGCGCGGTCAGCGGGGTGCGCAGTTCGTGCGACATGTCGGCGACGAAGCGGCGGCTGGCCTCCTCGCGCGCGCTCATGTCCGCGACCCGTTTCTGCAGCGAGGCGGCCGCGCTGTTGAACGTACGCGACAGGTCGGCGAGTTCGTCGGTGCCGGAGACCCGCAGCCGGGTGTCGAGCTTGCCCTCGCCGAGCTGCCGGGCCGCCTCGCCGAGCCGGTGCACCGGCCGCAGCACGGTCGTCGCCGCGACCTGCGCGAGCAGCACGGAGCCGATGACGGCGAGGCCGGTGGCGATGCCGAGCGACCAGGACAGCGAGTTGAGGTCGGCCTTCTCCGCGGCGAGCGACTTGAACATGTAGCCCGTCGGCCCGCCGCCGTCGATCTTCGTCCCGCCGACCAGGTACGGCGTCGATCCGCGCTGGGTGCGCTGCCAGAAGAGGTGGTACGGGAACATGTTGGCGTCCGTCACCGCGCGCTTGGTCCGCACCGCGGTCCGCAGCGACGACGGCACGTCCGCGAGCGTGAACTCGTCCGGGTTCGACGCCCCCACGATCGGCTTGCCCGCGTCCCGCTCGCCGACGAGCAGCACGCTGTACCCGGCGGTGCCGCTGGCCATCTGTTCGGCGGTGCGGCGCAGTTCGTCCTGGGTGGGGCGCGGCGGCAGGGTCGCCGCCCGGTTCTGCATCTCCTGCCGGAAGCCGTTCAGCGCCCCGTCCTGGGTGCGCTTGAGCACGGCCTCGCGGTTGAGCCAGTACGCGATGCCCGACGCCGACACGGCCGCGGTCAGCGCGACCAGCGCGAAGACGACGACGAGCCGCAGCCGCAGGCTGGTGAACCGGAGCACCGACACGATCCCTTTGCTCACGCAGGGACATCCAGCCGGTAGCCGACACCCCGGACCGTACGGATCAGGGTCGGTGACGACGGTACGTCCTCGACCTTGGCGCGCAGCCGCTGGACGCACGCGTCGACGAGCCGCGAGTCGCCCAGGTAGTCGTGTTCCCACACCAGCCGCAGCAGCTGCTGGCGCGACAGGGCCTGTCCGGGCCGCCGGCTCAGCTCCAGGAGCAGCCGCAGCTCGGTCGGGGTGAGCTGGAGGTCCTCGCCGTTCTTGGTGACGGTCATCGCCGAGCGGTCGATCACCAGCGAGCCGAACGTGGCCGAGTCGGTGGACTCCCGCTCGCCGCGCCGCAGCACCGCGCGGATCCGGGCGTCCAGCACCCGGCCCTGCACGGGCTTGACCACGTAGTCGTCGGCGCCCGACTCCAGGCCCACGACCACGTCGATGTCGTCGCTGCGGGCCGTGAGCAGGATGATCGGCAACTGGTCCGTGCGCCGGATCCGCCGGCACACCTCGAAACCGTCGATGCCGGGCAGCATCACGTCCAGCACGACCAGATCCGGGCGCTGCTCCTTCAGCAGCTGCAGGCCGTCCTCACCCGTCGCCGCGGTGGCCACACGGTGGCCCTGGCGGGACAGGGAGAGTTCGAGCGCCGTGCGGATGGCGTCGTCGTCCTCGATCAGCAACAGAAAAGGCACGGACTCATTCTGTCGCATGCGGCCGTCGGAGTTCGACCGTCCGGTCACCACTCGGTATCGACGGCCTCCGGCGGCCGTCGGAAACGGCTGCCGGCGGCTGCCGGCGGCTGGCGGCGGCTGGCGGGGCTGTCGGTGGGTGCCGGCCGGCTATCGGCTGCCCTCGGGGGTCCGCGTATCGACAGGCGCCTGTGACACGGCTGTGACAGTCGGCGGACACCCCCATGAAGTCGGCCGGGCAGGCTTTTCGACATCAGGACCGAACGGACTCCACACGACGGGGGGCGCGAGATGAACACCCTGCACGGCAGCAGCTCGAGCGCGGTGGCCACGCGTCTGCATGACGTCGCACGGAGCACGGAGAAGTCCGGCGGTGTGAACGGGCGGGGGTGCGTTCGCGGCGCCGGACGTCAGCGCAAGGCGCCGTACATGGTCGCCGTGGCCGCTGACGGGGGAGCGGGGTACGGGGAGGCCACGGGGGAGCGTTCCACCCGGGCGAAGGCGGAGGCCGCCGAGGCGGCTTTCACGGCCTACGTCCAGGAGCGCCGGGCCTCCCTGTACGCCACCGCCTACCACCTGACCGGTGACCGCTTCGAGGCCGAGGACCTGCTCCAGAGCGCGCTGTTCTCCACGTACCGCGCCTGGGACCGGATCAGCGACAAGGCCGCGGTCGGCGGCTACCTGCGCCGGACGATGACCAATCTCCACATCAGCGCGTGGCGGCGGCGCAAACTCAACGAATACCCGACCGAGGAGCTGCCGGAGACGGTCGGCGAGACGGACGCGATGCGCGGCACCGAACTGCGCGCCGTCCTCTGGCAGGCCCTGGCCCGGCTGCCCGAACTGCAGCGCACGATGCTGGTGCTGCGGTACTACGAGGGCCGCACCGACCCGGAGATCGCGGACATCCTCGACATCAGTGTCGGCACGGTGAAGTCGAGCATCTGGCGCTCGCTGCGGCGACTGCGCGAGGACGAGGTGCTGAGCTTCGGCCGTGACGAGCAGGAGTCCTTCGGCGAGCTCGTCGCCTGAGGACGTACGGGGGAGACACGGGGGAAGTACGGGGGAAACGGGGGTCGTACGCGAGTACGGGCCACGGGGGAGTCACACGACGAAGCGCCGGACAGGCGGGGGACCTGTCCGGCGCTTCGTCGTGTTCGGGGTCGGGGCGTACGGGCCGGGGTGTACGGGTTCGCGCGGGCCTTACCGGGACGACGCGGGGACGCGGCAGCGGCCCGCGGCCGCGGCGGCGAGCCGGCCCAGGGCCTCGTCCTTGGCGCACGGGTGGGCGCCGAGCGCGGTCTGGCGGGCCACGATGGCCCGCTCGGCGCGCATCAGCCGCCAGCCGCGGCGCAGCAGGAACGGCACCGACTTGCGGCCCTCCCGCAGGTCGCGCAGGAGCCGGCGGCGGAAGGTCGTCGAGGGGCGGCCGCGCAGGCAGAGCGCGTCGGCCAGGACGCCGAGTTCCCGGCAGCGGGTCACGATGTCGGCGGCGAAGATGCCCTCCGCCACGAACAGCGGGGTGCGCCCGATGTCCAGCGTCTCGTGGTCGACCCGGGAGCTGGTGGAGATGTCGTACACCGGCACGTCGGTCCGTCCCGCACGGCACAGGGCCACGATCCCGGCGACGGCGGCGTCCGCGTCCCAGGAACCGGGGGAGTCCCAGTCGATGTCCGAACTGCCCTCGACCAGGGGCAGGGTGGGGTCGTCGCCCTCTTTGTAGAAGTCGTCGAGGCGCAG
Source organism: Streptomyces laurentii (assembly GCF_040635425.1). Taxonomy (NCBI): domain Bacteria; kingdom Bacillati; phylum Actinomycetota; class Actinomycetes; order Kitasatosporales; family Streptomycetaceae; genus Streptomyces; species Streptomyces laurentii. Next base: position 65,035 of record NZ_JBEYHT010000043.1, read on the forward strand.
GACCGGCAGCCCGGTGAGGGCGGCGAGGGACGACTTGCCGGAGCCGGAGGGGCCGGTCAGCAGGACGACCCGGGTCGGGATCGGTTGGGAACTCACGGGACACCAGTGTGAAGCATTCCCCCGTGCAGGGGACCCCCGAGGCCACTCGTTGGTATCGAGCATCACACCTCTACTACTGTCGGTGGCCGCTCGACCACTCCCTGGAAGGACCCTCATGGCGCGTCACGCAGCCCCCCGGACCGCTCGCCGCAAGGCCCTGCTGAAGGCCGGACTGACCGTCACGGCGGCCGGCGCGGCCGTGTTCGGCGCGGGCGCCGCCGCCCAGGCCGCCCCGGCCCCGACCCCGGCCGCCCCCGCCGCCGACGGCGGGCTGGCCGGACTGCCGCAGCTGGTCGGCACGCTGACCGGCGGCGACAGCGGCACCGGCGCCGCCCTGGGGGGCGTCGGCAAGGGGCTGGCCCCGGTGACCAAGCTCAAGCTGAACCCGCTGGCCGGCACCGGTGTCGACCCGCTCGACAACGGCATCGGCACCCAGATCGCCGACTTCAAGCCGATCGGCACCGACCTGGTCACCGGCCACCTCACCCAGGGCGGCGCGATCGCCGGGCTGCCGGTGGTGGGTCCGCTGTCGCAGAGCCTGCTGCCGTAAGGAGCCGTAAGGAGCTGTAAGGGGCCGGGAGGGTCAGTTGAGCTGGCCCAGGGGCCGGACCGTGACCGTCGTGACGTCGACGCCCGCGGGCCGGCCGAGCGCCCACAGGACGGCGTCGGCCACGTCGGCGGCCGACAGGGCCGGGCGGTCCTCGGGAACGCCGCCGCGGGCGTCCCAGAACGGGGTGTCGACGAAGCCCGGCGCGATCACGCTCACCCCCACGCCGGACTCGGTCACCAGCATCCGGGTGTTCTCGGCGAGGGCGTGCACCGCCCACTTGGTGACCGAGTAGAAGTTGCCGGGGGTGTTCTTGAGGCCGGCGACCGAGCCCATGAGGACGATCCGGCCGCGGGTCCGCCTCAGCTCGTCCAGCGACTGCCGGATCAGCAGGGCGGGCCCGAGCACATTGGTCAGGAGCATCGACCGCATCGCTTCCGGGTCGGCCTCCGCGACGGTCGCGTGCGTGGAGAACCCGGCGTTCGCCACGACGTGGTCGAGCCGCCCGAAGCGCTCCACCGCGGCCCGTACGGCCGCCTCCACCGCCGCCGGGTCGGCCGCGTCGCCGGGCAGGAGCAGCAGCGTGTCCGGGGCGCCGAGGGAGGCCGCGAACCGCTCCAGCTTCCCCGCGTCCCGGCCGGTGGCGGCGACCCGGTGGCCCGCCGCAAGGAGCCGCCGTACGGTCGCGGCGCCGATGCCGCTCGATCCTCCGGTGAGCAGGGTGACGGGAGCGCGGGTGGGGTCGGTGGGGGCCGCACTGGTCATGGATCCTCCTGCGTCAGGGTGCCTGGTGTCCGGTGCCAGTGGGGCCGGTGGGGCTCCTCGGCCGGACATCCTTTCCCCGGATCCGGGCAGGGCGAAGCCCCCGGCCGGGCGGTGTCGCCTCCCCGGCCGGGGGCTTTCGCGTACGGTCAGGCCCTCAGGCCCTCAGACCGCCGGGCCCTCAGACCGCCGGGCCCCCAGACCGCCGGGCCCTCAGACCGCCGGGCCGTCAGACCGCCGGGCCGTCAGTAGGCCGAGCCGCTCGCGCCCAGCGAACCCGTCGGGTGCCAGACGGTCTTCGTCTCCAGGAACGCGGTCATCCGGTCCGTGCCCGGGGCGGCCGTGAAGTCCTCCTCGGCGCGCGGGCGCAGGACCCGCTTCAGGTTGCCCGCCGCGGCGATCTCCAGCTCGCGGGCCAGGTCGGCGTCCGCGCCCGTCAGGTCGAGGGCGTTGACGTCGAGGTGGGCCGCCAGGTGCGGGCCCATCTCGGCCGCCTTGCCGGACAGGATGTTGACGACGCCGCCCGGCAGGTCGGAGGTGGCGAGCACCTCGCCCAGGGAGAGGGCGGGCAGCGGGGCCTTCTCGGAGGCCACGACGACGGCCGTGTTGCCGGTCGCGATGACCGGGGCGATCACCGAGACCAGGCCGAGGAAGGACGACTCCTGCGGGGCCACGACGGTGACGACACCGGTCGGCTCCGGCGTCGACAGGTTGAAGAACGGGCCCGCGACCGGGTTCGCCCCGCCGACTACCTGGGCGATCTTGTCGGTCCAGCCCGCGTACCAGACCCAGCGGTCCACGGCCGCGTCGACGACCGCCGCCGCCTTCGACTTCGACAGGCCCTCGGCCTCGCCGACCTCGCGGACGAACTGGTCGCGGCGGCCCTCCAGCATCTCGGCGACGCGGTAGAGGATCTGGCCGCGGTTGTACGCGGTCGCGCCCGCCCAGCCGCCGAACGCCTTGCGCGCCGCGACGACCGCGTCCCGGGCGTCCTTGCGGGACGACAGCGGCGCGTGGGCGAGCCAGTTGCCCTTCGAGTCGGTCACCTCGTACACCCGGCCGCTCTCCGAACGCGGGAACTTCCCGCCCACGTACAGCTTGTAGGTCTTGAAGACGCTCAGACGGTTATCGGACATCGAGGTACGCCTCCAGGCCGTGGCGACCGCCCTCGCGGCCGAAGCCCGACTCCTTGTAGCCGCCGAAGGGCGAGGTCGGGTCGAACTTGTTGAACGTGTTGGCCCAGACGACCCCGGCGCGGAGCTTGTTCGCCACCGCGAGGATGCGGGAGCCCTTCTCCGTCCAGATGCCGGCGGACAGGCCGTACTGGCTGTTGTTGGCCTTGGCGACGGCCTCGTCCGGGGTACGGAAGGTCAGCACCGACAGGACCGGGCCGAAGATCTCGTCGCGGGCGATGGTGTGCGCCTGCGTGACGTGCGTGAACAGCGTCGGGGCGAACCAGTAGCCGGCCGACGGCAGCTCGCACGCGGCGCTCCAGCGCTCGGCGCCCTCCGCCTCGCCCTGCTCGACGAGCCGGGTGATCCGGGCCAGCTGCTCCGCGGAGTTGATGGCGCCGATGTCGGTGTTCTTGTCGAGCGGGTCGCCCAGGCGCAGCGTGGAGAGCCGGCGCTTGAGCGCGTCGAGCAGCTCGTCGTGGATCGACTCCTGGACCAGCAGACGGGAGCCCGCGCAGCAGACCTGGCCCTGGTTGAAGAAGATGCCGGTGACGATGCCCTCGACGGCCTGGTCGATGGGGGCGTCGTCGAAGACGATGTTGGCGCCCTTGCCGCCCAGCTCAAGGGTGAGCTTCTTGTCGGTGCCGGCGACCGTGCGGGCGATCTCCTTGCCGACGGCGGTCGAGCCGGTGAAGGCGACCTTGTTCACGTCCGGGTGCGCGACGACGGCGGCACCGGCGTCCCCGTAACCCGGAAGGATGTTGACGACACCCTTCGGCAGCCCGGCCTGACGGCAGATGTCCGCGAAGAACAGGGCGGACAGCGGGGTGGTCTCGGCGGGCTTCAGGACGACCGTGTTGCCGGCCGCGAGCGCCGGGGCGATCTTCCACGCGAGCATGAGCAGCGGGAAGTTCCACGGGATGACCTGGCCGGCCACGCCGAGCGGGCGCGGGTCCGGGCCGAAGCCCGCGTGGTCGAGCTTGTCGGCCCAGCCGGCGTAGTAGAAGAAGTGCGCGGCGACCAGCGGCAGGTCGGCGTCGCGGGTCTCCTTGATCGGCTTGCCGTTGTCCAGGGTCTCGAGGACGGCCAGCTCGCGGCTGCGCTCCTGGATGATCCGGGCGATCCGGAAGAGGTACTTGGCGCGCTCGGCGCCGGGCAGCGCCGACCACTTCTCGAACGCCTTGCGGGCGGCCTTCACGGCCCGGTCCACGTCCTCGGCGCCCGCCTGGGCGACCTCGGCGAGGACTTCCTCGGTGGACGGGGAGACGGTCTTGAAGACCTTGCCGTCGGCGGCGTCGGTGAACTCGCCGTCGATGAACAGGCCGTACGACGGCGCGAGGTCGACGACCGAGCGGGACTCGGGTGCCGGTGCGTACTCGAATGCAGATGCCATGTTGATCAGTCCACCGTCACGTAATCGGGGCCGGAGTAGTGGCCGGTCGCCAGCTTCTGACGCTGCATCAGCAGGTCGTTGAGCAGGCTGGAGGCGCCGAAGCGGAACCAGTGGTTGTCCAGCCAGTCCGCACCCGCGGTCTCGTTGACCAGGACCAGGAACTTGATCGCTTCCTTGGTGTTGCGGATGCCGCCGGCCGGCTTCACGCCGACCTGGACACCGGTCTGCGCGCGGAAGTCGCGGACGGCCTCCAGCATCAGCAGCGTGTTGGCCGGGGTGGCGTTGACCGCGACCTTGCCGGTCGAGGTCTTGATGAAGTCGGCACCCGCGAGCATGCCGATCCACGAGGCGCGGCGGATGTTGTCGTACGTGGACAGCTCGCCGGTCTCGAAGATCACCTTCAGCCGGGCGGCGTCGCCGCACTCGGCCCTGACGGCGGCGATCTGCTCGAAGACCTCCAGGTAGCGGCCGGCCAGGAAGGCGCCACGGTCGATGACCATGTCGATCTCGTCGGCGCCGGCGGCGATGGCGTCCCGGGTGTCCGCGAGCTTCACCGGAAGCGCGGCGCGGCCGGCCGGGAAGGCGGTGGCGACGGAGGCGACCTTGACGTCCGAGCCCGCGAGGGCGGCCTTGGCGGTGGCCACCATGTCGGGGTAGACGCAGACCGCGGCGGTCGTCGGGGTCGTACGGTCGGTCGGATCGGGGTGGACGGCCTTGGCGGCGAGCGCCCGGACCTTGCCCGGGGTGTCCGCGCCCTCGAGCGTCGTCAGGTCGATCATGGAAATGGCCAGGTCGATGGCGTACGCCTTGGACGTGGTCTTGATCGAACGCGTACCGAGAGCAGCGGCGCGCGCCTCCAGGCCGACGGCGTCGACGCCGGGCAGCCCGTGGAGGAAGCGGCGCAGCGTGCTGTCGGACGCGGTCACGTCGGCGAAAGCATGAGCTGCAGATGCAGTGGTGGGCATGGTCACCACTTGAGCATATCTACGCGCGTAGTAGCGCGTACAGGGGCCCTTCGCGCAGCGGAGGGCGAGGCCGGGGCGACGGCCGGGTCCCGGAGGGGCTGAAGCGCTCTGTCACGTTGCCTGTGACACGGAGTGGATGGCCCCGTCCGCCGCGACCGGCACCGGCGACGGCACCGGCGACGGCGCCAAGACCGACACCGTGCAGACATCGGTCATCCCGCACCCGCCACCCCGAACCGCGGCTGATCACCTGCGGCGGCGAACCGGTCGACGGCCACCGCCCCGACAGCATCGTCGTCCACGCCGACCTGGCCGACAGCACCACGCCCTGAGAAAGTGTTGGGTAACTGACCGGCTGCACTTTGTGACGCGCTGGCGGTGATCTCTGCGGTTGAGGAAGCCGCGAAGATCGCCGTCATGTGTGTC
>NZ_JBEYHT010000044.1:0-69867 GCF_040635425.1 Streptomyces laurentii
GGCAGTTCGACGTCGACAAGCGGTCCGGCCGCGCGCAGGGCCGCGGACTCGCCGTCGAGGTCGGTGACGAAGGGGTCGAGCACGATCGGGTGTACGAGATCCGGACCGCTCCCGTCGGCCCGCTCAGCGCGTGCCGACCGCCGCGCGCACGGCCCGCCGTGCCATCGCGCAGTCGTCGTGGAGCCGCCGCAGCAGCAGCCGCTGTTCCTCGCCGGGGGACAGCTCGCCCGCGGGCATCGGGACCGACCCGGCCGGCGGCGCGTCCCGGATCGTGCGCTGCACCGCCGTCTCGTACGTACGGATCTCACGGGTCAGCACGATCATCAGGTTCACCAGGAACGCGTCCCGGGAGGCCGTCCCCGCCTGCTGCGCCAGCTGGCTGATCTGCCGCCGGGCGAGCGGCGCGTCCCCGAGTACCGACCACAGCGTCGCCAGGTCGTAGCCCGGCAGGTACCAGCCCGCGTGCTCCCAGTCCACGAACACCGGACCGGCGGGGGACAGAAGAATGTTGGAGAGCAGGGCGTCACCGTGGCAGAACTGGCCCATGCCTTGCCGGCCGCCCGCCTGCGCCAGGCCGAGCAGCAGCTTCTGCAGGTCGTCCCGGTCCCGGTCGGTGAAGAACCCCAGCTCGTGATAGCGGGCGATGCGCGCCCCGTAGTCGAGCGGCGCGTCGAACGTGCCGGCCGGCGGACGCCAGGCGTTCAGCCGGACCACGGCGCTGAGCGCGGCCCGCAGATCCGCGCGGGGTGGCGCCTCGACCGGGTGACGGGTCAGCGCCGCGGCCCGCCCGGGCATTCGCTCGATGACCAGCGCGCAGCTCTCCGGGTCCGCCGCGAGCAGCCGCGGCGCGCGGACCGGAGGGCGGTGCCGGACGAACGAGCGGTAGGACGCTATCTCGTGCCGGAACCGTTCGACCCAGGACGGTGAATGGTCCAATAAGCACTTGGCTACGGCGGTCGCCCGGCCCGTGGTGCCCACGATCAGGGCGGAGCGGCCGCTGCGGCGCAGCACCTGCACCGCGTTGAAATCCGGGCAGATCCGCTGGACGGAACCGATCGCCTTGCGCAGTTGGGCGCCGTGGGGGCCGGACAGATCGATCCTCCCGCTCGGTGCCTGGATGGTGCTCCCCGCCCAGCGCCTCGGCGGCCGCGCGGATCCCTGCACCGGAACGGGATACGGTCCGGAACCGGCCGCCGCGACGGTGCGCACGAGCGGCCGGGGCGGGGCGGTCACGGAGGACGATGCTGTGAACATGGAGGAGACAGATCCCTTCGTGCGCCGACGAGTTGCGTGCGTCGCCCCGCCCGCCCGACCGGACCGCACCCTGGGGAATGAGGGCCGGGCGACGGGACGGGGTGGCGCGTTCCTACCCGACACCCGGGCGCGGGTGGCGGAACATCGGGCGGACCCTGGCGAACCCTGGCGAATGTTCGCCAGGCCCAAACCGGAGGGCTAATGTCAACTCAGCCGAGAACCTGGGGGCTTGGACGTGACAGGGCAGACCAACACCCGCCTGGCGGACCTCTTCGGCCTGGCCGGCTGGTCCAAGGGCGAACTCGCGCGACTCGTGAACCGGCAGTCGGCGGCCATGGGCCACCCGCAGCTGGCGACCGACACCTCGCGAGTGCGGCGCTGGATCGACAAGGGGGAGATCCCCCGTGATCCCGTACCGCGGGTGCTGGCGGCGCTGTTCACCGAGCGACTCGGCCGTGTCGTGACCATCGAGGACCTCGGTCTGGTACGACGCGGGCGCGCCGGAACCCGGCGGGACGTCAAGAGCAACGACAACCCCGACGGGCTGCCCTGGGCGCCCGAGCGTACGGCGGCGGTCCTCACCGAATTCACGGGAATGGACCTCATGCTCAACCGACGCGGCCTGGTGGGCGCGGGCGCCGCGCTTGTGGCCGGCTCCACGCTTACCCACGCCATGCACGACTGGCTCCACAGCAATCCTGCCCGACCCGGCGCCGTCCCCCGCGCCGTCGACCCCCTGCACGCCGATTCCGCCGGATACGACCGCTACGAGGCCGCTCCCATCGGATCGGAGGAGATCGAGGCGCTGGAACACTCGGTCCAGGTCTTCCGTGCCTGGGACGCCTCACGCGGCGGCGGCCTCCAGCGCAAGGCCGTGGTGGGTCAGCTCAACGAAGTGGGCGGCATGCTTGCGTACCACCATCCCGACGCGCTCCAGCGCCGGCTGTGGGGCGTCGCCGCCAACCTGGCCGTCCTGGCCGGCTGGATGTCCCACGACGTCGGGCTCGAACCCACCGCCCAGAAGTACTTCGTGATCGCCGCGCATGCGGCACGCGAGGGAGGCGACCGGCCGCGCGCGGGCGAGGCACTGTCCCGGGCCGCCCGCCAGATGGTCCATCTCGGCCGGCCCGACGAGGCGCTGGACCTCATGAAGCTCGCCACCTCGGGCGCGGGGGAGCGGCTGCTGCCGCGCACCCGCGCCATGTTCCACACCATCGAGGCGTGGGCGCAGGCGGCCATGGGCCAGGGACAGGAGATGCGCCGTACCCTCGGCGAGGCCGAGGAACTCTTCGTCTCCGACCGCGGCGACGAGAAGCCGGGCTGGATGCAGAACTTCGACGCGGCCGACCTGCACGGCATGCAGGCGCTCGCGTACCGCACCCTCGCGGACCACGATCCCGCGGCCGCGGTGCCGGCGCAGCGGCATGCCCGGAAGGCGCTCGAACTGCGCAGCAAGGGTCACGACCGGTCGCGGCTCTTCGACAACATCTCGCTGGCCTCGGCCTATTTCATCGGTGACGACCCCGACCAGGCGGACAGCTACGCGCGTCTCGCCCTGCTCTCGATGGGCGACACCTCCTCGCACCGGACCTGGCAGCGGCTGCACGAGATGTACCGGCTGACCGGCCAGTACGCGAGCTACAGCAAGATCGCCGAGCTGCGGGAGGAGATCGAGGTCGCGCTGCCGAAGGCGCCCTCGGACACGCTCCGGACCGGGGACGTGTGACCGCGCGGACCCGCCGTACGGGGACAAGGGTGCCGGGTGACGCGGCCGCCTGCCGCGGCACACCTCAGGAGACACGGGTACGGAGACGGTGTTCCCGCCGGGCCGTCGGCCGGCCCGGAATTCAGCTGCCGGCTCCCACGCGTACGGCCATCACACAGGCGTCGTCCGCGCGCGGACCCTCGCCGAACTCCGCCACCACCTCCCTGACGCACTCCTGCGCGTCCCGTGCGGCGGCCAGCCGTGGGGCCAGGGCCAGCAGACGGTCCTGCCCGTCGTCGTCCCGCGGGTCACCGGACCGGGCCAGCCCGTCGGTGTGCAGCAGGAGCAGGTCGCCGGGGAGCAGTGGCGTCTTCGCTTCCCCGTACGCGGTGCCGCTGGTGGCGCCGAGCAGCGCCCCCTCCGGGCGGCTCAGGGCACGTCCTTCCCCGGCGCGGAACAGCAGCGGGGCGGGGTGGCCCGCCTGCGCCCAGACGAGGGTGCGGGCGGCGGGGTCGTAGCGGCAGCAGAGCGCGCTGCCGAGGGCGGGCTGGGCGGCGGTCTCCAGGAGCTGGTCGAGATGCCCCATGAGGGCACCGGGCCGGATCCCGGCGACCGCCATGCCGCGCAGCGCGCCCAGGAGCATCGCCATGGAGGAGGTGGCGGCGACACCGTGGCCGGTCAGATCGCCGACGGTGAGCAGCGCGTCCCCGTCCGGGAGTGTCAGGGCGTCGTACCAGTCGCCGCCGATGAGCCCGGTCGACGCGGCCGGCAGGTAGAGCCCGGCCACGTCCAGGGGGGCCGGGCCCTCGTGGGCGAATCGCAGCGAGCCGCGCCACGGCGGCAGCACGGCTTCCTGCAGTTCGACGGCGACCCGCCGCTCGGTGTGCGCGATCTGCTGGTGCTGCCGCAGACTGTCGCGGCTCTCGCGGACCGCCCGCTCGCTGCGGCGCAGCTCGCTGACGTCCCGTAACACCGCCCACATCGACGCGGTGCAGCCGCTCTCGTCGAGCACCGGCTCGCCGCTCATGTGCACGGTGCGGACCCGGCCGTCGCCGCGGACGATGCGGAACTCGCCGTCGATCGGCCGTCCGTCGATGAGACAGTCCGTCACCATCGCCTGAAGGGCGCCCTGGTCCTCGGCGAAGACCAGGGACGGCAGTTCGTCGAGGGACATCGCCCCGGTCTCCCGGGGGCGGCCGAAGATCTGGAACAGTTCCTGGGACCAGTGCACGTCGTCGGTGAGCAGATCCCACTCGGCACTGCCGACCCGGGACAGAAGCGAGCCGGGGAGGCGGGGCGTGTCGGGTCCGGGGGAGGGGGCGTAGGCGGCGGGGGAGTCGACCGCCCGCTGATCCGGGAGCCCTTCCTTGATCTGATCCAAGTGCTCGCGCAGATCGTCGAGTTGATGGACGGCCAGATCGAACAGGGCGCGCTGCCACCGGATCTGCGGGTCGTCCTCGTTCACGACGGCGTCCCGGCGAACCGCGTCCACGCCTCCGCGCAGACGGCGTGTCTGCGTGATGAGAGCGTCCACCGCGCCCGGCTCGGGCGGCTGGGCGGAACGGTCCGCGAACAGAGGGGAGGGCATGTCGTACTCCGATGCAGGCGACGTGGCTCGGCCAAGTCTGGTGGGGGAGGCCCGAAGACGACTTTCGCACAGCCCGGTAGCCCCCGTAAGTGATTTGGCAACACTCGATACGGTGGTGCTTATGGCATATGCCAAGGGCCCAGGGGGGTTCCGGACATGCGCCGACGGCATTTCGGCCACACCGACACGGGTTACGGTGCAGGGGTGGCGAGGAACGACGTGACGAACACAGTGGGTACGGCGGTGCTGCTCGCGGCGGCACCCGCCGGGCGGGGTCGGGCGATGGACGCGGCGTCGGTACTGCCCGTCCTCGCGGCGGTACCGACGGGAGTGCTGGCCGGAACGCACATGGCGACGGTCGTCGAACTGGCGGACCCGCTCGACCCGCAGAGCGTCCTCACCCGGCTGCGCGCCGCAGCCGCCACGCCGGGGCCGCTCGCCCTCTACCTCGCGGGCCAGCTCCAACTCGACCGCCGCCAGCGGCTGGCGCACCTGGCCCTGGCCCGCAGCACGCCGGCCACCCTGCGCTACACAGGTCTGCCCTGGCACTGGCTCGCCGGCGAACTCGCCCCGCGCAGGCCGGGAACGACCACGGTCGTCGCCGACCTGGCCGCCGACCCCGAACTGTGGCAGCGCCTCACGGACACGCCCGACGCGCTCCAACTCGGTCCGTCCGTCGCCCTTTTCGCCCATCTCACGCCTTTTCCCCGGCGTGGCGTCCTCGCGACCCCCGACTACCTCCGCCACTTCGCCACGATCTGGCGCTCGGGCGCGCGGCCCCCGCTGCCGCAGCTCCACGAGGAGGCGGCGGCCGCCGCCCGGGAGGCGGGGCGGGAGGACGCGATCCTGCTGAGCCCGGGGACGCCGGGCGGAGCGTTCGGCGCCGCGCCGACGGTGGCGGGGACGGGCACGGCCGGGGCGATAGGCGGCGGGTACGTGCAGGGAGCGCCGGAGGTACGGCCCCCCGCCGGGCCCGGCGTGTCGGGTGCGGGTGCGAGTGCCGGAAGCCCGGGCGGCGTGCCCGGCGTGTCGCCCGCGAAGGGCGACGCCCACGGCCGGGCCGCGGAGCCGGTGGCCGGACCCGCCCCGATGCCTGCCGGAGCCGAGCCCCCTACCCCTGAGCCGGCGGCGGAACCCGCCGAGGCCACCCACACCCGCGCTCCGGCGGAAGCCGCGGGCCCGTCCGGCGTGTCGCATCCTTCGGCCCCCGGCGCGCGGACCGCGCCCACCTCACCGCCGGCCGCCCCGGCTCCGGTGGCCCTCCCTTCTCAGGCGGGGGCGGCGGAGGCTCCTTCCGCTCCCGGCCGTACGAGCGCGCCGGTGAACGGACCGCGCGCGCAGGCCCCCGAGCAGCCGCAGAATGCCGAGAGCGCGAGCCCGGCGGCACCGCCGGAGCCCGGCGCGGCGGCCCCGGCGCCGCAGCCCCCAGCAGCCGTCCCTGCTCCAGGCCAGGGCGTCGTGCCGCCCCGGCCGCCCGTGCCCGCCGCCCCGCCGGTGGACGGCCCGCCCCGGCCCGGGAGCGGGATCGATCCGCACCCCGCGATCCTGGCCGCCGCGCGGGCCGGCCGGCACGGCGAGGCGGCCGGCATGGCCGCCGCCTGGGAGAGCGACGCCCTGCGGCGCCACGGACCGCGGTCGGGCGAGGCCGTGCACTGGGTGGAGGTACGGGCCGACCTGGCGCGGCTCGCGGACGAGCCGGCCCGGAGCTGCGAGCTGTGGATCGCCGCGGCGCAGGCCCGCCTGGGGCTGTGCCAGGGCCCGGACGAGCCGGACGTCGAGGGCGCGGTCGACCGCGCGCACCACCAGTGGGAACAGATCACGGACCCCGTACGGGCCCGCGCCCTCGGGCCCGCCCTCATCGAGCTGCGCCGCCGCGTCCCGGGCCGCCGCGCGGGCGCGCTGGCCGCGCTCCAGCGCAAGATGACCTGAGGTCCCCGGCCTCAGGTGATGGCCCCGGCCGTACGGTCCCGGGGCCTGACATCATCGGTGTATGCCCACCCCGCCGGCCCCCTCGGTCCCCGTCCCCGCCCCGCTCGTCACGGAGCGGCTGGTCCTGCGTCCCGTACGGACCCGGGACGTGCCGGCGGTGACCCGGCTGTGGACCGACCCGGAGGTACGGCGCCACCTGGGCGGGCCGGTGGCGGACGCCGTGGTCCGCATCCGACAGCGCCGGATCGTCGGCGCGTCGCAGTGCCGCGCTGTCGAGCGGACCCGGGACGGCGCCGTCATCGGTCTCGTCACGGTGGAGCCGGACGGGCGCGGGGGCGAGACCGAGGTCTCGTACCAGTTCCTCCCCGAGTACTGGGGGCAGGGCTACGCGCGCGAGGCCGTCGCGGCGGCCGTCGCCCGGGCCCTGGAGGACGTGCCGAGCGTCGTCGCCGTCACCCAGGAGGCCAACGTCCGCTCCCGGCGCCTGCTGGAGGCGGTCGGGATGGCGCATGCCGAGTCCTTCGTGGAGTGGGACGCCCACCAGGTGCTGTACCGCCGCACCGCGCCCGGAAAGCGGTGAGCGGCGTCCGCTTCCCGTACCGGAAAAGCACGGGGAGCGGACGCCGCCGAAGGGGGACCGGCCGGGGCCGGATCCGTCACGTCCTCCGCTTGCTCATGAGCATGCCGCCCGCGACGAGGGCGAACAGACAGACACAGGCACCGGTGAGCACATTGCTGAGGACCACGCCGGTGTCCGGGGTCCGGGCGACCACCCACGGCGAGACGATCAGCCAGGCGCCGAGGAGCAGCACCACGAAGTTGAGGTCCTGCGCCCGCTCGGGGGCCATCGACATGCACAGGCCGAGGACCGCGATGGCGATGCCCGCGATCAGGTTGCTGATGGCGAGTTCCGGCCTCGTGGCCGCGAAGTGCACCGTCCAGGCGGAGACCGCGGCGTAGATCCCGCCGACGATCACCAGTTCCTCGACGGCCGCCACGCCTCTTGTCTCGAGCATGCGGGCGTAGCGTTCCCGCATTTCCGGAGCGTCCGGATGTCCCCTGAGGTCACCTGGACGGTGATGGACGTCGGCCATGTGACTCGCCTCCTTCGGCGTCGTGCGTGTCCGACCGAGCGTGCGGCGAGGGATACCGCGATTCCATTGTGCTCTTATCTGACCTTTATGTGTAGTTCTGGGTGGAAAGGAATCGGCGGGGGAGTGAGGAAGGACGGGGACGCGCGACGTGCCGCACCGCCGCGCACAGGTCACTGTGCGCGACGGCGCGGTACGGCCGTCGTCTCCGGGAGTCCGCCGCCCGGGGCGTCAGCGGGTGTACGGGCGGGTGATGATCTCCATGTTGTGCCCGGACGGGTCGTCGAAGTAGGCGCCCCGGCCGCCGAAGAGGGTGTTGATCCGCCCCGGCTCGGTGTGGCCGGGATCGGCGAAGTACGTGACGCGCATCCGCTCCAGACGGCCGATCATCGTGTCGAACTCCTCGTCCGGCACGAGGAACGCGTAGTGGCCGGGGGTGAAGTCCCCGTCCGTCTGGTAGTAGTCGAGCGTGACGCCGTTGCCGGTGTCGACGGGCAGGAACGGGCCCATGGGCGAGCCGACCGCCAAGCCGAGTACCTCGGCGAGGAATTCGGCGGAGACGCGCCGGTCGTGCGCGTGGACGATGGTGTGGTCGAGCTGGACGGCCATGAAAGGTCCTTTCACGGGAAATCGAGGAAGCCGCGCGTACGGAAGGCCCCCCGCCGGCCGCGTGAACGCGACGGCGGGACAGCCGACCCAGGCGGCTCCCGCGCCCGAGGGCGCGCGGCGCTCACGCCACGGCCGGGCGCCTCTCTCGATCACGGCGCAAGGCCGACCCGGCAGTCATACCGTCACGCTAGCCCGCGCCGAACGCCCCCGGCAACACGGTTCCGGCCGGGATCGACAAGGGAGCGCGCCTGGTCGGTGCGCACGCGCCCGGATCCGGGCGGCCTCCCCGAAAAGAATTCCAACCCCCTGGAACGAGGCCCCCGTTACCGTCGACGCATGCCGCAGCTGATCGCCCCGACCCCGCGCCTGCACGCCTCCTGGCTGGCGGCCCATGCCGAATGGGCGCCCGGCGGCGACCCCGGCCGCGCCGGCCTCTGGCTCGCCGCCGAAGGCGACGACTTCACCGACCCTGAGGTCTTCGCCGCCTGGGTCGCGCTGCTGCGCGACCAGGCCGGCCACGCCCGGCCCCTGCCCGGCGGCCGGGTCCCCACCGCCCACTGGTGGATCGCCGAGCACGGCATCGTCCTCGGCGCCATCGACCTGCGCCACGCGCTCGACGCCTTCCTGAGCGAAGCCGGCGGACATGTCGGCTACAGCGTCCGTCCCTCCGCCCGCCGCCGTGGCCTCGCCACCTGGGCCCTCGGCACCGTCCTCCCCGAGGCTCGCCTCCTCGGCCTCGACCGCCTGCTGCTCGTCTGCGACGCCGCGAACACCGCCTCGGCGCGCGTCATCGTCCGCAACGGGGGAGTCCTGGAGGACGTCCGTACGACCCGACACGGCGTGAAGAACCGTTACTGGATAGACCTGTAGGCATGGAGGCCTACGGGAGGCTCGGTCGGGTGCTCCTTCTACGATGAGCACCCGGCAAAAGGAGCACCGTGGATCTCAGAGCACCCGTACCGTCGCGGAGGCTTGGGCCGTACGCGTTGACCGATGACGGGATCGCGGTGCTGCTGGCCCACTACGAGTTTCACGATGCCGGCATCCGCCGGGTGATCATCGACCAGGAGTTCGGGTGGGAACCGCGGGGGCGGGTCGTGAGGCTGGTGATCGACGCTCGGGTGAGGGACGAGGGCCATCGGTGGGAGCCTGTGTGCCTGGACCTGGCCGGCGTGCGGCGCTTCCGGATCGACGAGAGCCCGGGGGCTCCCGCGGGGGTGCTCGTCGACGCCCCGCGGTTCACCCGGTTCGACGGGCTGATACAGGTCGACCTGTGCGCCGAGCGTTTCGGCAGCCTCCGTCCCCGCAGCGGACAGGAGGTCTTCGAGGGCTCGGAGTGGGTCTTCGAGGCGGTCGAGGGCACATGGAGTGTCCTGGAACCGTGGAGCGTGTGACCACCCGTCCGCCGTGCCCCGGCCCTACGAGGGCCTGCGTGGGGACGGCTCGTACTCGTCCGCCCGCAACGCGAACACCCGCACGCGCCGATCGCAGGTGGGATTGACGGTCTCCCGGACCGGCCGCATCCCGAGCTTGGTCATGATCCGTTCCGAGGCGTCATTGCCCACCTGGGCGATGCTGACGATCCGCTCAAGACCTCGCTCCTCGAACCCGAACCGGACGGCGGCCGCGGCGGCCTCGGTGGCCAGACCCTGCCCCCAGTGGGCACGCCCGAGCCGCCAGCCGACCTCGACCGCCGGCAGCACCTCCGGCAGGAAGTGGGGCACCGAGAGGCCGGTGAACCCGGCCAGTTCGCCGGTGGCCCGGACCTCCACGGCGAACAGGCCGAAGCCCCGCGACTCCCACTCGCCCTCCCACGCCCGGATCCCGTCGCGGGTCTGCCGCTCGTCACGGACGCCGCCGTCCCGGATCCACCGCATGACCTCGGGGTCGGCATGGATGGCGGCCAGGGGCGCGACGTCCTCCTCGCGCCAGCGGCGCAGGATCAGCCGGGGAGTCTCCAGAGTGACCATCCCGCCATTCTGGATCACCCGCGGGTTCCTCGTCAGGGGCACCCGCACTCCCAGGCGTCCGTCACGGTGTCCGCCGCGCAGCCCTCGCGCTCGTACACCGCCCTCAGGGCCGCCGCCGCGTGCGCGCGGTCGACCTCCTCGTAACCGAACCGTTCCTCCGCGAGCCGGACGACGTCCTCGACGGTCACGATCGCCGGCTCGCCCCGCCCCGCCGTGTGCCGCGCGGTGGTCAGGGCCAGTTCGGCGGAGCGGTTCACCGCCCGGACGTACGCCCGCCAGGCGTGGGCCCGGGCCCGTCGCGGCGCGATCGGGCGGGTCGCCCGCCCCGTCCAGCGGGCGCCCGCCGCGATGAGGCCGGTGCCGGCCAGGACGACCAGGGCACCCAGTACGGTGTCGGCGCTCACGTTCACACCGCCTCCCCTTCCCTCGCCCGCGCCACGCCGAACCCGGGCGGCACGCACCGGAATTCAAGTTCCTTCGCCATCCCCACGTCCGTCCGGCCGTCAGTCGTCGGACCGGAAGCCGGTGCTGCCGTCCGGGAGGAACGCCTCGACCTCCGCGCCGTGCTCCACGGTGCGGCTCACCGTGCAGTACTTCTCGTGCGTGAGCCGCACGCCCCGCGCGAACACCTCCGCCGCCCGCGGGTTGCTGTCCGGCAGCTCGAACTCGTAGCTCACCTTGATCCGCCCGATCCGGCCGTCGTCCTCGGGCCCCGACGTGCCCTCCACCACGATCCGCAGCCCGTCGTGCTCGACGGCCCGCGCCGTACGGTCGATCACCAGCCCGCCGCAGCCGCCCATCGCCGCGAGCAGCAGCTCGACCGGCGTGAACGACGGCTGCGCTGCCGCGTCGTCGTCGGCGGCGATCCGCACCTCCGCGCCCCGGTCGTTGCGGGCGGTCCAGGTGCGGTATCCGGTACGGACGGTCTCGATCCGGTACTCGTCGGCCATGACGGCATGCACTCCTCGCGATCGGCTCGGGCACGCGCGCGCGTGCCCGAGCCATCCCATCATTCCCGGGGCCGTCGACGCGATCGGGCACGCCCCGTGCGCGCAGCCGGTCCCTGGCGGCGGGGTGTTGACTGCGGGCATGACGACGATGGGCGTGGCCCGCCCCGACCAGGGTGCCTACCTGCTGCGGACCGCGGCGATGGACGCGGGACGCGCGTACAAGGAGGAACTGCTCCGGCTGCTCGATCCACGGCCCGGCCAGACCGTCCTCGACGTCGGCTGCGGCCCCGGCACCGATCTGCCCGCGCTCGCCGAACGCGTGGGCCCCGAGGGGCTGGTGATCGGGGTCGACCGCGACCCCGCGATGCTGGCCGAGGCCCGCCGGCGCGCCGAGGGACTGCCCCGGGTGGAGGTACGGCGGGGCGACGCGCACGCTCTGCCCGTGACGCCCGGCTCGGTCGACCTCGCCAAGACCGACCGTGTCCTCCTGCACGTCGACGACCCGGCGGCCGCCCTCGCCTCCCTGCACACCGCGACCCGGCCGGGCGCCGTCGTCGGCCTCGTCGAACCCGACTGGGAGACGCTGATCGTCGACGCGCCGGACATCGGCACGAGCCGCGCGTTCACCCGCTTCGTCGTCGAGGACACGGTCCGCAACCCCACCGTCGGCCGCGCCCTCGGGCGGCTCGCCGCTCAGGCGGGCTTCACCGTGGACACGGTGCACGCCACCACGCCCGTCCTGCGCGACGCCGAGACCGCCGACTACACGCTCGGCCTCGGCCGCAACCTGGAACGGGCCGTCGCCGCGGGCCATATCGAGGCGGAGCGGGCCCGGCGCTGGTTCGCCGGGCTGTCGGAAGGGCCGTTCCAGGCGTCCTTCACCCTGTTCACCGTGCTGGCCCGGCGCTGAACGATCCCCCCGATCCCCTGTACGCACCCAGGGAACCCAGGGCGGACCCGGGTACGCCGACCCCTCGACTGAGTACCCGGGGCACGCACGGCTGAGTACGTGGTCCCATGTCCCGCCCCCGGCCACGCTGCTGGACTTGTCCCCATGAGCTTCGAGTCCCCCCGCACCCGTCCGGTCCGCCGTCGTCCGCTCCGGCGCCCGGACACCCGGCCCCGCCCGCGCCCGGGTACGCACCCCCGGCGCCGGGCGGCGGCCGCCACGGTCACCGCGACCGCCACCGCGACCGGTTCGGCACTCGCCGTGGCCCTGCTGCCGGTCGTGATCGGCGCCCTCCTCACCCGCTCCGCCGGCGGCGACCCGATGGCTTCCGTCAACGCGCTGATCGCGGGCGGCGGCCAGCGCGCCCGGCTGTCCCGCGTCCCTCTGCGCGGCTGCGGCGGCCGGGCCGTCGCCCGGGCCCGCGGCGCCTGGGACGACCGGGCTCCGCGCACCCGGCGGACGCCTCAGGCGTGACCCCGCACACGACCCGGCGCTGAACTCCCCGTCCCGGCCCACCTCGTGCCCGTACACCGCGCGCGAGGTGGGCCGACCGCTGCCCGGCCGCGCGACCGGCTTCGAACGTGAGGGCTTGGCGTTCCCGCCGTGAAAAGCTGCCGCGTTCCGGCCCCATGAACCGCCCGTTCGAGTGATGATCCACTGGTCACACTCACGGGGCACACTTCCGGGCCACCGCCGCACACGTCGAAAGGGCAGCGCCGATGGACGCGCAGGACCGCGCCGCGCACCACGAAGAGGGACCGCGACAGCGGCCGGAGCGACAGCGGCGAGGGGAAGGGGACGACGGCGCCCCGTCGTCGCGCGGCATCGGCCGGCGCCGGTTCCTCGGCTACGTCCTCGCCGCGCCGACCCTCACCGTCGCCGCGGAACTCGGCGAGCAGGTCCTGGCCCCCACCCCCGCGGCCGCCGCCGAGACGGCCGTCGTGCCCGCCGTGGTGCCGTCGCTGCCCGGCCCCGCCGACATCTACGACCTCAACGACATGCTCACGCATGCCGCGCTGCCCACCGCGAACCTCATCACCATCCGCCTCGACCCGGACGGCACCGCCCACTTCGCGCTGCCGCGCGCCGAGGTCGGACAGGGCATCACCACCTCCACCGCGATGCTGATCGCCGAGGAGATGGACCTGCCGCTCGACCGGATCAAGGTCACCCTGGCCGACGCCCGCCCGGAGCTGCTGTTCAACCAGCTCACCGGCGGCTCCAACAGCACCATCTCCACCTACACCCCGGTCCGCGTCGCCGCCGCCGTCGCCCGCGGCCGGCTGCTGCGCGCCGCCGCGCTGGAACTGGGCGCGGCCGTCGGAACCCTGACCGCCAAGGCCGGGGTGATCACCTCGGCGGCCGGTGTCCGCCTCACCTACGGCGAACTGGCCGTCAAGGCGGCCGCCTTGACGGACACCCAGGTCTCGGTCGCGCTGAAGGAGCCCGAGCAGTTCCGGGTCATCGGCACCGCCCAGCGCCGCCTCGACGCCCTCGAAGCCGTCACCGGACGCAAGAAGTTCGCCATGGACGTCCAGGTCCCCGACGCCCTGCCCACGATGGTCTGCCGGCCGCCCACGATCAACGGCACGGTCCGCTCCGTCGCGAACCTCGCCGAGGTACGGGCCATGCCCGGCATCACCGACGTCGTCACCGTTCCCACCGGCGTCGCCGTCCGCGGCCGCACCTTCGGCCAGTGCATCGACGCCGTGCGGGCCCTGCGGGTCACCTGGGGCCCCGGCACCGCCGAAGGCGCCTCGGACGCCACCGTGCTCGCCGAACTCCGCAAGGCCGAACTTCCGCTCGTCGTGCCGCCGCTGGACCTGATCACCAAGGCCGTCGACACCCGCTTCACCTTCCACTTCGCCAGCAACAGCGCCTTGGAGACCAACTGCGCCGTCGCCGACGTCCGCCCCGGATCCGCCGAGATCTGGGCCAGTCTGAAGTCGCCGATCGTCGCCCAGGAGAAGATCGCCCTCCAGCTCGGCCTGCCGGTCGGTGCCGTGAAGGTCCATGTCACCGAGGGCGGCGGCTCGTTCGGCCGCAAGCTGTTCCACGACGCGGCCGGCGAGGCCGCCGCGATCTCCCGTGCCATGGGCAAGCCGGTCCGCCTCATGTGGCACCGCACCGACGACTTCCGCCAGGGCCGTACGCACCCGATGGCCACCTCCCGGGTCCGCGCCACGTACGCCCTCGGCCAGGTCCTCAGCTACGAGCAGCGGCACACCTCCGTCGCCACCGACTTCGGGCACGGCCTCGGCGAGATCATCACCTCCGAGGTCGCTCGACTCCCGGTCGCGGACCTGACGTTCTCCGAGACGATGTACCAGCTCACCCAGTCGACCCCCTACCACTTCGGGCTGACCACCCAGCTGCTCAACGAGGTCGACCACGGCTTCAACACCGGCTCCATGCGCGGCATCTACTCGCCGAACGTGCGCTGCGCCCAGGAACTCGTCGTCGACGCGCTCGCCGGCAAGATGGGCGAGGACCCGCTCGCGTTCCGCCGCCGCCACCTCAAGGACGAGCGGGCCCGCGCCGTCCTCGACAAGGTCGCCGAAGCGGGGAACTGGGGACGGAAGATGGCCCCCGGCACCGCGCAGGGCATCGCCCTCCATCCCGAGTACCACGCCTTCGTCGCCGTCCTCGCCGAGATCGACTGCCGCCCGGAGACCACCGGGCGCGAGATCCCCGACGCCTACACCGGCCCGCGCGTCACCAAGATCGTGTGCGCCGTCGACGTCGGCCTCGCCGTCAACCCGCGCGGCCTGGAAGCCCAGATGATGGGCGGCATCATCGACGGCATCGCCACCACCCTCACCTCCAGCCTGCATTTGAAGGACGGGCACTTCCTGGAGGGCAGCTGGGACAACTACTTCTACTCCCGGCAGTGGAACACCCCGCCCGAGCTGCAGATCATCGTCATGCCGCCGACCACCGGCAAGCCCGGCGGCGCCGGCGAACTCGCCGTCGGCGCCTCCATGGCCGCCGTCGCCTGCGCGTACGGCCGGGTCACCGGCACCATGCCGACCACCTTCCCGGTCAACCACGGCGAGCCGCTCGCCTTCACCCCGCTGCCCACCACCCCGCCCATCCCCCCCTCCCCGACCGACGGCCGCTCCCGCACCCGCTGAGCTCCGCGTATATCCGACCGGCACACCACCACCAGGAGCCTTCGTGCCCCAGCACACCTTCATCCTCAACGGCAAGGCCGTCACCGCCGAGGTCGAGGACGACGTCCGCCTGCTCTGGGTGCTCCGGGACGTCCTCGGCGTCACCGGCCCCAAGTACGGCTGCGGCCTCGGCGTCTGCCAGGCCTGCACCAGCCACCTCAACGGCAAGGCGTTCAACCCCTGCACCGTCCCGGTGAAGGACCTCGAGGCCACCGACGAGGTCACCACCATCGAGGGCCTGCCCGCCACCGTCGGCCAGGACCTGCACCCCATGCAGGAGGCCTGGCTCGACATCGACGTCGCCCAGTGCGGCTACTGCCAGCCCGGCCAGATCATGGCCGCCGTCGACGCCGTCCGGCGCGCCCGCGAGGCCGGCCGGGAGGTCGACGAGGCCGACCTCGACCAGATCCGCAACATCTGCCGCTGCGGCACCTATAACCGTATTCGCGAGGCCATCAAGGAGGGCGCCCGCCGCATGCCGTGATCCCGAGGTCCCCGACCCCGTGACCCCGCCGGCCCGGCGGCCCTCCGCACCGACGACAGGAGCGCCGCCGATGCCGGGAAAGATCGTCCTGTTCCTCTCCGTCTCCCTCGACGGCTACGCCGAGGGAGTGGACCACGACCTGAGCTGGCACCGGGTCGACGAGGAACTGCACCGGCACTTCAACGAGGAACTGGCCGCCATGGGCGGCTTCCTCAGCGGGCGCCGCACCCATCAGATGATGGCGGAGTTCTGGCCGACCGCCGATACCGACCCGGACAGCACTCCCGCGATGCGCGAGTTCGCCGGAATCTGGCGCGACGCCCCCAAGACGGTCTACTCCACCACCCTGTGGCGGGCCGACTGGAACACCACCGTGGTCCCCAGGGTGGATACCACGGAGGTACGCGCGCTCGCCGCGACCGCCACCGGCGACCTCGCCCTCGGCGGCCCCACCCTCGCCGCCGCCTTCCGCGCACGCGACCTCGTCGACGTCTACCAGCTGTACGTCCACCCGACCCTCATCGGCCGCGGCACCCGCCTCTTCCCGCCCACCGACACCACCTCCGATCTGCGCCTCGACCGGACCCGCGCCTTCTCGAACGGCGTCGTCATGCTGCGCTACGAGCGCGTCGCCACCCCGGCCGCGCCCCGCACCGACTGATCACCCCGGAGCACCCCGGAGCACCCGAGCACGGCCGACGCCGGACGAGTGCGTCCCCGGCCGCCGCCACGGGAGACCGGAGGCGGCCTCACACCGGGATCCCACCTTTGTCTCCCCGTCATACCTGAGAGCTACCCGCCAGGTTGGCTCTCCGGTGGGACGCCGACCACAGCGCGCGATTCCTACCTTCCGTAACACCACCCGGTTACGGAAGGACTCCCATGGCCACCCACCCGCGCGGCGAGCGCCGCGCACCCGCCCGACCGTCCGGCCGACTGCCCGGGCGGCTGCGCCGCACCGTGCTCGCCGGGCTCGTCAGCGCCGCCGTGGCGGCGTCGGTGGTGGGAGCCGCCCGGCCCGTGGACGTACCCGCGCCCGTGCCGCCCGCGGTCGCACCGCTGACCCCGGCCGGGACGACGGAGCTGGCCGCGGAGCTGGCCGAGCGGTACGGCGCCGAGCGGGCGGCCCTGCGGGACGCGGCGCGGACGGCCCGCGCCCACGGGGCCCGGCACCGGGCCGAGGCCCTGACCGCGATGGCGACGGCCGAACGCAGCTTCCTCTCCTTCGACGGACGGGACGGCGGGCGCGGGATCGAGGTCGTCGGCGACCTGGCCCGCGCCGACCGGATCGCCGTGCTCGTGCCCGGTGTCGACACGACGATCGACAGCTACGGCCGTCTCCAGCGCGGTGCGGTGGCCCTCCAGAAGGAGCTGGGCCCGCGCGCCGCCGTCGTCGCCTGGCTCGACTACCGCACCCCCGCCACCGGCAGCGCCGCCTCCGTCACCCCCGGCCGCGCCGACCAGGCCGCCCGCACCCTGCACTCCTTCGTCGACGAACTGCACCGCGTCCGGCCCGACGCCCGGCTCACCCTCCTCGGCCACTCCTACGGCTCCGTCGTCTGCGCGCTCGCCGCCCCCGGCCTGCCCGTCGCCGGCATCGTCCTCTACGGCAGCCCCGGCACCAGCCTCGACCGCGCCGCCGACCTGCGCACCCGCGCCACCGTCTGGGCCGGCCGGGCCAGTGGCGACTGGGTCGCCGAGGTCCCGCACGTCAGCGTCCCGCTGCCGGCCGGCAGCCGCCTCGGCTTCGGCACCGACCCGGTGGACCCCGCCTTCGGCGCCCGCCGCTTCGCCGCCGGCGACGGCGGCCACAGCGACTACCTCGCCCCCGGCTCCGTACCCCTGCGCAACCTCGCCCGGATCGTCGACGGACAGGAGCCCGACCGTGCCTGACACCCTGCGCCGCCTCGCCCACCGCATCGATGCCGCCACCCCGCCCGACCGCGACCGCGCCCTCGACGCGCTGCGCGCCCTCGCCATCCTCGGCGTGATCCTCGGCCACTGGCTGGTCACCGCGCTCGTCGCCGACAGCGGCACCCTGCACGTCGAGAGTCCCCTCGGCCATCTGCCCGAACTCACCCCGGTCTCCTGGGTGTTCCAGACCCTTGCCGTGTTCTTCCTGGTCGGCGGATACGTCGCCGCCCGCGGTCACGCCGCCGCCCGGGCCCGGGGCGAGCGCGACAGCCGCTGGATCGCCGCCCGGCTCCGCCGGCTGTTCCGGCCCGTCGTCCCGCTGCTCGCGGTCTGGCTGGTCGCCACGGCCGGCATGCTCGCCGCCGGAGTGCCCTGGCAGACCGTGCACACCCTCGGCAAGCTCGTCCTGTCCCCGCTGTGGTTCCTGCTGATGCTCGCCGCCCTCACCGCCGCCACCCCGCTCGTCGCCCGCATCCATCCGCTGTGGCCGCTCGCCGTCGTCGTCCACGTCGACCTCATACGCTTCGGATTCGACGGCTCCGACACGCTCGGCTGGCTCAACCTGCCCGCCGGCTGGCTCGTCCCGTACTGCCTGGGCGCCCTCGTCGCCCGCCGCGGCCCGCTCGCCCCGGCCGCCTCCTGGACCCTGCTCCTCGGCGGCGCCACCGCGACCGGCCTCCTCGTCGCCTTCGCCGGCTACCCCGGCTCCATGGTCGGCGTGCCTGGCGCCCCGGTCTCCAACCTCAACCCGCCCACCCTCGCCGCCGTCACCTTCGGCCTCGCCCAGTGCGGAGGCGCCCTGCTGCTCCTCGGGCCGCTGCGCCGCGTCCTGCGCCGGCCGGCCGCCTGGGCGGCCGTCGCCCTGCTCAACCTCTGCGCCCTGACCGTCTTCCTCTGGCACCAGACGGCCATGATCGCCGTCACCACCGGCGGCCTGTTCGTCGCCGGTCTCCTCGGCCACGGCCCGCTCACCGGGCTGCACACCGTGCCCGACGACCCCACCTGGATCCTCGCCCGGCTCGGCTGGCTGCCCCTCTTCGCGGGCGCGCTGCTGCTCTGTCTCGCCGCCTTCCACACGTACGAACGCGCCACCCGCGGCGCCGGCCGCAAGCCCGCCCCCGCCGTGTCCGCCCCCACCGGATCCGCCCCCACCGTGCCCGCTCCCAGGCGGCACTCCGACACCCCTGCGGCGGCCCGGAATGCTTAGTACCGCGGCCGCACTAGGCTGTCCCCGAATACCGAACACGCAAGCGAGGAAGGCATGATGGAGGACTCGACACGGTGGCGGGCCGCGCTCCGTGCCGCACCCGGCGTGCTGAGAGCCGACCTCGCCTTCGGCCGCCGCGACCCGTTGCCCCGGCACGCCCATCTCGGCCGCCTGCCGCACGGCCATCTGATCCTGCTCAGCGCCATCATGGGCGTGTGGCAGCTCAACCTGTACGAGCGTGACCCGTTCCCGATGTCCAGCATCCTCACCCTGCTCATCGGGCTCCAGGCCGTCGCCCCCGTCCTCGCCCTCACCCGGCCCGCCGCCGCCTGGTGGCTCTCCACCGCCTCGCTCGTGCTCACCGGCTTCGCCGCGGCACCCTTCTGGGGCACCCCCTGGCCCTGGAGCGCTCCCGCCGTCGTCCTCCACACGCTCGTCCAGCTGCTGCTCGCCCTGCGCGTACGGCCGTTCACCGCCGCCACGGCCCTCGTCCTCACGGTCCTCGTCACCATGGGCGGGGCCGCCGGCCACGCGCCTGCCATGGGGCATCAGTCGCTCCTGTCCGCCGGTGTCCTCGTCACCACCGCGGCGACCGTCATCGGCTCCTCCCTGCGCGCCGTCCGCCTCTCCCGCACCCGCCTCGTCGAACAGGAGGTGCTCACCGCCGAGGAACGCGCCCGGCGCGCCCTCCTGGAGGAGCGCGGCCGGATCGCCCGCGAGCTGCACGACGTGGTCGCCCACCACATGTCCGTCATCTCCATCCAGGCCCAGGTCGCCCCGCATCTGGTCATCGACCCGTCCCCGGAGCTGCGCGAGAACCTGGCCGGCATCCGGCAGAACGCCGTCGACGCCCTCACCGAACTCCGGCGCGTCCTCGGGGTGTTGCGGGGCGACGGCGACCCGGGCGACGCCGCAGCGGGCGTACGGCACGCCCCGCAGCCCACCCTCGACCGGCTCGGCGAACTCCTCGCGGGCGTCCGCGCCGCCGGCCTCGACGCGACCGTACGGTCACACGGCGAGCCGAGGCCGCTGTCCCCGGGCACCGAACTCTCCGCGTACCGCATCGTGCAGGAAGCTCTCAGCAACGTGATGCGGCACGCCCCCGGAGCGCGCGCCACCGTGGAGACCCACTACCACCGCGAGGGCCTGACCGTACGGGTCGCCAACACCGCCCCGGCCGGCCCGCCCTCGGCGGACCGGGGGCGGGAACCCGGGCACGGGCTGCTCGGCATGCGCGAGCGCACGGCCATGCTGGGTGGCGAACTCGCCGCCGGCCCCACCCCCGACGGCGGCTGGGAGGTCACCGCCGTCCTCCCCGCCCCGCTCGCCGGGCCGCACCCGGCCGCCCCACCCCGCCTGAAGGACGGTTCATGAGCAGCGACGACATCAGGGTCCTGATCGCCGACGACCAGAGCATGGTCCGGCAGGGCTTCACCGTCCTGTTGAACGCCGAGCCCGGCATCGAGGTCGTCGGCCAGGCCGTCGACGGCGCCGACGCCGTCGCCCAGGCCGGCGCGCTCACCCCCGACGTCGTCCTCATGGACGTCCGGATGCCCGGCACCGGCGGCATCGAGGCCACCCGGCTGCTCACCGAGCCCGCCGACGCCACGGTGAAGGTGCTGATCCTCACCACCTTCGACCTGGACGAGTACGTGTACGAGGCGCTGCGCGCCGGCGCCTCCGGCTTCCTCCTCAAGGACGCGTCGGCCGAGGAACTCGCCCAGGCCGTACGGGTCGTGGCGCGCGGCGACGCGCTGCTCGCCCCCAACGTCACCAAGCGGCTCATCGCCGAGTTCTCCCGGCTCAGCCCCGTTCCGCGCGCCCCGCTGAAGGACCGCCTCGGCGCGCTCACCGAGCGGGAGACCGAGGTCCTGACCCTGATCGCGCAGGGCCTGTCCAACGCCGAGATCGCCGTCCGGCTCGTCCTCGCCGAGCAGACCGTGAAGACCTTCGTGAGCCGGATCCTCGCCAAGCTGTCGCTGCGCGACCGCACCCAGGCCGCCGTCCACGCGTACGAGACCGGCCTCGTCCGACCGGGCGGAATCTGACCCGGATCGCGAAGAACCGCTTCGAAGAACCCGGACCGCCGGAACCCGGACCACCGGAATTCGGCCCGCCGAATCCGGACCCACGCTCCGGAAAACGGGACGGTCCCCGTCACCGTGACCCGGCGGACCGGGCACGGCGACGGGGACCGTCGCGAGAGGGAGAGCGCGGGGCGCGGGCGTCAGACGCCCGGCGGGACCCGGGACGGGCGGCCCGAGCCGCGCGTCAGGACGTAGCCGCCGACGCCCGCGAGGGCCGCGAGCACACCGCCCACCGCGGTCCAGATCCAGCGGTCGGACCACCAGGTGGAGGCCCAGCCGCCCTCCGGCCCCCGGGCCTCGGCCGCCTCCGGCGTGGCGGCACCGGGCACCAGCGGTACGGCGAGCGCGCCGTCCGTGGCGTACGCCCCGCCCGTGGAGTGCGAGGCCGCGCCGACCCGCGCCGAGAACGGCTGGCCGAGGTCGTCCTCGGGCAGGCCGGTCACGGTCAGCCGGACGAAGTAGCTGCCGGGCAGCGGGTCGTTGGACCAGGTGTCGGCCGCGGCCCGTACCGGGCGCAGGGTGCAGGCCAGCTCCACCGTCCCGGCGTCCTTGGCCGCGGACCGGGCCTGGGTGCCGTACATGCACGGCTGGCGCCGGCGCAGTCCGTCGTACACGTCGATGCGCCAGGTGGACGCGCCGTGCCGCAGCGCGGCGCCGGGCAGCGTGACGGTGGCGGCGACGGTGGGCCGCTCGCCGGTGTCGGCGGGGAACGACCAGTACAGGTAGTCACCCGTGGACCCCTGCGCCGTGGCCTGCTGTCCCTGCCGGAAGAAGGCCGCGGTACGGAACGAGGTGCCGGCCTCGGTCGGCCCGCCCTCCGCCGCCGCGCCGCTCGCGCTGCCGCTCGGGACGGGGGTCGGGGTCGCGCTGTCGGCGAGGCCCGCCGGGGCGGCCGGGCCGAGCAGGGCGGCGCCCGCGAGCACCAGACCGGCCGTCAGCCGGCGCAGTGCGGTGGAGGCATGGGTGCGACGGTCCTCGCGGATCCGCGCGCGGGGATTCCTGCCGTACGTGGTGCGCATCAGTTCGTCCTCCAGACGGCGAAGCGCCAGCGGGACAGCCAGCCCCAGATCAGGCCGCCGAGGAAGCCGGCGAGCACGAGCGTGCCGAGCAGCCACCAGCCGCGGCCCAGGCCGAAGGAGGCGACGTCGGAGGCCGCGTCGGGACCGTCGACGACGTCGATGGCCAGCTCCACCGGCATGCCCGGGGTGGTCTTGACCGACGCGGGAGCGGAGAACGAGTTGCTGACCTGGAGGCAGACCGTCTCGGCGGCCGGCTTGCTGTCGTCGTCGAGCGCGTCCTGGTCGTCCTTCTTCGGGTAGCGCAGGCCCGTCGAGATCACGTCCGTGCGCCCGTCGCCCGCCTCGGCGCCGCGGACGATCTCCCGGCCGTGCGCGGTGACGGCCCGCAGCAGCACGCCGTAGTCGTTGTTCACCGCGCGGTCGGCGGAGATGCTCACCGAGGCGCGCAGCTCCTGGCCCGGCAGCACGTCCACCCGGTACCAGCGGTGCTTCCCGAACTCCTGGCGGTCGGTGTACAGGCCCGGCTTGAGCTGGGGCGCGTCCATGCAGCGCCCGGAGCCCTCGGTGGCGACCGGCGTGACGACCGGGTCGGCCGCACGGTCCACCAACTGCTGCACACGGCCGGACAGTTCCTCGGTGCGGTGCACGGAGGTGTACGTGCCGCCGGTGGCCTCGGCGATGCAGGTCAGCTGACGGCGGGTCTTGGCGTCCGGGACCAGGCCGAGGGTGTCGATGACCAGGTGGATGCCCTGGGCGGCGATGTCGCGCGCCACCTCGCACGGGTCGAGCGGGGCGCAGGTGTCCTCGCCGTCCGTGATGAGCACGATTCGCTTGGTCGCCTCGCCGCCCTTGAGGTCCTCGGCCGCGCCGAGGAGCGCCGGGCCGATGGGGGTCCAGCCGGTGGGGGCGAGGGTGGCGACGGCGGTCTTGGCCTCGGTCCGGTCGAGCGGGCCGACCGGGTAGAGCTGCCGGGTGTCCTTGCAGCCGCGCTGGCGGTCCTGGCCGGGGTAGTCGGCCCCGAGGGTGCGGATGCCGAGCCGCACCTCCTGCGGGACCGCGTCCAGGACGTCGTTGAACGCCTGCTTGGCCGCGCTCATCCGGGACTGTCCGTCGATGTCGCGCGTACGCATCGAGCCGCTGACATCGAGCACCAGCTCGACCTTGGGTGATTCCTTGGGGGAGTCGGCGTCCGAGCCCGCCGGGCCGTCGTCGGCGGCCGCTCCGGTCGGGAGGAGTCCGACGGTCAGGGCGGCGAGCAGCGCGCAGGCCCCGGTCGCCAGCCGTTTTCTCGTGATCATCGGAGGATCGTAGGGAGGATCGTCCGACAATCCAAAACGGGGGTGATCTCCGTCTCTTGAATGCCGGTCAGACCCCGCTCGCCCGGAAGCGGGCTCGTCACCCCTGTCCTCGCGCCCTGCCCCGCCGGCCGGTCCGCCCGCCCGGATGGATACCGTGCGGTGAGCGACAGGGGGAGGACGCATGGCGGGGGCGGGACCCGGTGCGGAGACGGCTCCGGGCGCGGCGGGGAGCGGGCGTACGGGAACCCGGCCGCCGGTGCCGGCCGGCGCGGCGGCCGGTGAACCCGGGGGTGGCCGGCTGTGCGACCTGGTGTGCGACGGACTGCGCGAACGGATCGTCACGGGCCGGCTCCGGCCGGGGGACCGGCTGGTCGAACGCGAACTCGCCGCGGAATTCGGCGTCTCCCGCGTCCCGGTCCGTGAGGCCATCCGCATGCTCCTCGGCGAGGGCCTCCTCCAAGCGGTCTCCCCGCGCCGGATCGTCGTCCGCGAGCTGACCCGGCGGGACGTCGAGAACCTCTTCGACATGCGCGAGGCCCTGGAGGTGCTGGCCGTCCGCCGCGCCGCCGAACACCGCACGGACATCGAACTGCGTACCCTCTCCCGGCTGCTCGTCGCCTCCCGCACCGCCGCGGCGGCGGGCGACCCCGAACGCCTCGCCCGCGCCGACGCCGCCTTCCACGCCCGGATCGTGCGCATGTCGCGCAACGAGCTGCTGGTGGACACCCTGGACACGCTGGAGGGACGGCTGCGCTGGTTGTTCCGGCAGGTCGAGGAGCCGGGGCCGCGAGGAGAGGGACAGCGCCTGCTCTACGAGGCGATCGGCGCGGGTGACGCGGAGGGTGCCGCCCGGATCACTCTGGCGCGGGTGCGGGCCAGTCGGCGGGTGGCCCTCCGGGTGCTGTTCGACGCCTGAGGGCTCCCCGATTCATGCGACGGACAGGGACCGGGGCTCAGCGGTGCTCGGGGTTGGCGAAGTCCGGCCGGCAGCCCGCGTCCCACTGGGCGCGCTGGTTGCCGTGCGCGGGGATTCCGCCGGCCCGCTTGATCAGGGCGCCCAGATGCATCAGGTTCCATGCCATGAAGGAGGTGTTGCGGTTGGTGAAGTCGTTCTCCGGGCCGCCGGAGCCCGGGTCGAGGTAGGAGGGCCCGGGGCCGGCCTCGCCGATCCAGCCCGCGTCGGCCTGCGGCGGGATCGCGAACCCGAGGTGCTGGAGGCTGTAGAGCACGTTCATCGCGCAGTGCTTGACGCCGTCCTCGTTGCCGGTGATCAGACAGCCCGCGACCCGGCCGTAATACGCGTACTGCCCCTCCTCGTTGAGGATTCCGGAGCAGGCGTACAGTCGCTCGATCACCCGCTTCATCACCGAGCTGTTGTCACCGAGCCAGATCGGCCCGCACAGCACCAGGATGTCGGCGGCCATCACCCGCTCGTACAGTCCCGGCCAGGCGTCCGACGCCCAGCCGTGCTCGGTCATGTCGGGCCAGACCCCGGTCGCGATGCCGTGGTCCGCCGCCCGGACGAGCGAGGTCACGACGCCCTGCTCGGTCATCACCGCCCGGCTGCGTTCGATCAGGCCGTCGGTGTTGCTCACCTCGGGGGAGCGTTTGAGGGTGCAGTTGACGTACAGCGCGCTGAGGTCGTCGTAGCGGTACGGGCTGGTGGGCATCGGCCGACTCCTCGCGGGCTGGCAGGGGGACCCTCCCAGCCTGCGAGGCGCGCGCCGGGCGGGCCAGCGCGGCGCGCCCGAACGCGTGAGACCGCGGGGGAGAGGGCCGGCCCGGGATGGGCGAGACGGGGAGGCGGGCCGCACACGGACGCCGGCCCGCCCGGACCCGAGGGTCCCGGCGGGCCGGCGCGGTGGTGCGGTGGCGCGGACCGGTCCGAGCCGGTGCGGCGAGGGCCAGCCGACGGTCAGCCGACGGTCAGCGAGGTGTCGTCGACGACGAAGGAGGTCTGGAGCTTGGACCCCTCCGTGCCGGTGAACCGCACCGTCACCGTCTGCCCCGCGTAGGCGGCGAGGCTGAAGCCGCGCTGCACGTAGCCGCTCGACGCGTTGAGGTTGGAGTACGTGGCAAGGGTGGACAGGACCGTGCCGGCGCTGTTCACGACCTCGACCTTGAGGGTGTCGTACGCGGTGGTCGTGGTGGTCTCGGCGGTGTCGATCCGGGTGTAGAAGCCGAAGGTGGCCTTGGTGCAGCCGGCCGGGATCGTCACGTTCTGGGAGAGCGTGTCGGTGTGGGCGGCGCCGTAGCCGCTCAGCCATGCCTTGTACGAGCCGGTGCGCGCCGGGCGCGTGGCGTCGTTGGTGACGACGTCGGTCGAGCCGGTCCAGCCGGTGGCGCCGGACTCGAAGCCCGGGTTGGCGAGCAGCTGGCCGGCGGTGCAGGTCGTGCCGCCGCCTCCGCCACCGCCGCCACCCGTGGTGCCCTGGGAGAGCCACTCGGTGGCGTTCAGGGCGAGCGCCGCGTTGGTGCCGGCGGGGTCGTTCCAGCCGTCGTACAGCGTGTTGCCGCTCTGGCCGGTGCCGTCGTCGATCGGCGAGCTGTCGCCCCAGAACGCGACCCGGCCGCCGCCGAAGGAGCTGGTGGCGAAGAAGGCCCCGGTGTTTCCGGAGGAGCCGGTGCGGTAGACGAGGCCCTTGACGGACGGGTTGTCGGCCGGCTTGAGGGTGGCCGTGGTGCCGCTGCGGATGATGCTGCCGGTGACCTTGCCGAACGCGCCGTTCAGTACCGGGTCGGTGGTGTCGGCGATGGCGCGCGGGTTGTCGGTCTGGATGTTGGCGACATCGACGCTGAAGCCGAACGGGTCGGTGTTGTCGACCCCGTTGTCCGTCATCAGGTCGTTGATGATCGCCAGCGCGTCCCAGCCGTCGTTGTTGCGGTCGGCGTTGGTGTGGTCGGAGACGAGGAAGAGTCCGCCGCCGTTCTGCACGAACTTCATGACCGCGGTCTTCTCGCTCGCGCTGAGCCGGATGTTGGGCTCGGGCAGCACGAAGGTGTCGAAGTTCGCGAGGTCGGTCGCGGCGGAGGTGCCGTAGGTGATGGTGCCGCCCGACGGCAGGGTCTTGAGCGCGTAGCGCCCGGTCTTCTGGAGCGCCACGCCCCAGGCGGACAGGGCTCCGGTCCAGTCCTTCTCGGTCTGCGGCGAGGGGTTCTGGGTGAGCGGATCGGGCTGGCCGGTGCCGATGATCCAGTCGGCGTTTCCGGCGGTTTCCGCCTTGGAGTTGTCGAAGAGGACGCGCCGCGGCGCCGCGGCGGCGACCGCGGCACCGGCCGAGGCACCGGCCGAGGCGCCGGGTGTGGTGGCGCGCGGCGCGGCGACGGCGGACGAGCCGAGCGCGGGCGCCGCGGCGGCGGCGAGCAGGGCGCCGCAGGCGGTCAGGGTGGCGAAGCGGCGGGTGGACCTTCCGAGTCCGGGCATCCGTCAGACCTCCGTGAGGGGGGTGAGGGGCAACAGCGGTGCGGACGGCCATTCTTCGCGCGTAGAACATCGATTCCAGGACGCCCCGCACTCGCGCGATTGAACGGTACATGACCAGAAGGGTTTGGTGGAACGCCATACTCCGTGGGGAGGTTGGGGGATTCTTGTGTGCTGCTGGCATGGCGGGCGGGGGTGGCGTACGGCGGTGAGCCCCGCCCTCTCGTACGGCCCCGGCGCGCACGGCGCACGCGACGCCGGGCGGGCGTACGGAGGCGCGCCGGCGGTGCGGAGCCGGCGCGCCGGGGCTCAGCGGTCGACCGGCAGGCCCCGCGGCTCCTTGACGCGCTTCATGATGATCTGCGAGTTGACCTCGGTGACTCCCGCCAGCGTGGTCAGCCGCTCGATCCACAGCCGCTCGTACGCCGCGAGATCGGCGACCGCGATCCGCAGCAGACACCCGGGGCTGCCGAAGAGGCGGTACGCCTCGATCACGTCCGGGATGTCCTGGAGCGCCTCCTCGAACGCCTCCACCGTCTCCCGGTCCCGCCGCACCTCGACGGACACCAGCACCTCGAAGCCCCGGCCCACCGCCTCCGGGTCGATGACCGCGCGATAGCCCTGGATCACGCCGTCCTGTTCCAGCTGGCGCACCCGGCGCAGACAGGGGGAGGCGCTGAGGCCCACGCGCTGGGCCAGCTCCTGGTTGCTCAGCCGGCCGTCCTGCTGGAGTTCGCGCAAGATGTGGAGATCAATCCGGTCCATGACGCAATTGTCCACCACGGACGGCAGGCATCCGGGGTGAGATCGCAATCGCATTGTGCGCCTCTTGACCTATCGTTGCCGCGCACCCCCCACGGAAGGACGTATCCCCATGAAGTGGTCGCGCGACGACCGGCCGCGCCGCGTCGTGGTCATCAGCACCGGCGGCACCATCGCCAGCCGCTGGACCGGCAGCGGGTACGCCGCCGACGCCTCCGGCGACGACGTCGTGGCCACCGCCGCCGTCCCCGACCACGTGACCGTCGAGGTCGTCGACCTCTTCAACGTCAACAGCTCGCGGATGACCACCGACCGCCAGCTGGCCCTGCTGCGCGCCGTCCACGAGACGCTGGCCGACCCGGGCGTCGACGGCGTCGTCGTCACCCACGGCACCGACACCCTGGAGGAGTCGGCCTTCTTCGTGGACCTGCACCACACGGACCCCCGCCCGGTGGTCTTCACCGGCGCCCAGCGCCCCTTCGGCGCGGGGGACGGCGACGGTCCGGCCAACCTCTACGACGCCCTCCAGGTCGCCGCCACCGTGCGCGGCCTCGGCGTCCTCGTCGTCTTCGACGGACTCGTGCACGCGGCGCGCGGCACCGTCAAGACCAAGACGCTCGCCTCCGACCCCTTCGCCGACCCGTCCGGCGAGCGCGTCGGCCGCCTCGGCTTCGGGCGGGTCGACATCGACCGCGAGCCCGTGCGGCCCGCGTCGATCCCGCTGCCCGCCGACGGCCGCCCCGCTCCGCGCGTCGACATCGTCATGCACCACTCCGACGGCGATCCGGTCCTCTTCGACGCGGCCGTCGCCGCCGGCGCGCGCGGCGTCGTCCTCGTCGGCACCGGCGCGGGCAACGCCACCCCGGAGATCGCCGCGGCCGTCGCCCGTGCCGTCGATCAGGGCGTCCATGTCGTCCTGTCCACCCGGGTCTCCGCCGGTCCCGTCGCCGAGGTCTACACGGGCGGCGGCGCCGTCGACCTGGCCGCCGCCGGAGCGGTCCTGGCCGGCACGCTGCGGCCCGGCCAGGCCCGGATCGCCCTGCTGGCGGCCCTGCTCGCCGACATGCCGTCGACGGAACACCGGACGGCTCTGCTCCGGACCCTCCTCGGGGGCCCTGAGAACCCTGATCCGGCGGTCGCGGTGGCAGCCGCCGCCGCGTAGGCGCCGAGTCCGGGCGGTCCCGCACCCCTTGCCCGTCCCTCAGGGGCGTGTCGGGGGTGCGGGGCCGTTCGGGCTCAAGGCTGCGGTGGGTTAATCCGATATTCATTCCGAAAGTGGGATGAATCGATTACGGAGCCACCCTCATGACGCCGACCGCCCTCGCCCCCACGGCCCCCGCACCCGCCACCCCCGTCACCCCTGACGCGCCCGACACGCTGGACCGGGAGGCGGCCGCCCTGTTCGACGCGGCGGCCTGGCAGGAGACGGTGACCCGCTGGGCCGAACCGCCCGCGCCGCCCGCCCCCGTACGGGACGAGCCCCCGGCCCCCGACTGGCGCCGGCTGCTGTCCGTCCCCGTCGACCGCCTGGTGGCCGACGCCCTCGCCGCCGTCGACGAACCGTCCGTGGCCCGGCCCGCGCCCCAGCCCGCCGCACGGCCCCTCCCGGGCCGCCTCGGCGCGATCCTCCCCGACCGGCTCCACCTCTGGCGCCGCATCGGCAGCCCCGACGTGCTCCCCTCGGTCCACCTGGCGCACGCCCGGTGCGTCCTGACCGAGTGGGGCTGGCAGAACACCCCGTACAGACTCCGCGACGCCCGCGGCGCGCGCTGCGTCTGCGGCGCCATGGTCACCGCCCACCGGCTCGGCTACGGCAGCGCCGCCACCCTCGACGAGGCCGGGTCCTGGATGCTCGAAGAACTGCGCTCCCGTGGCTGGAACGGACTGGTCGGCCCCTGGAACCGCGCCCCTGGCCGCACCGCCGCCGACGCCCTCGCCCTCGTCGACGCCACCATCCGGCGGGCGGCCCGCGCCGGGCGCTGAACCCGCGGCGACAGGGTGCGTGCTGTGGTGCGATTACCCGGGAGGTAATCGCACCGGCCGGTGTCGGTGAGAATGTCGATCCCGCCGCGTCGAACGGACGACGCGGATGCCGGATCGGAGTGATGCGTCGTGTCCATGGCCGCCACCGCGACCACCCGCGCTGTCGTGGAGGAGTTGCTGCGCCGGATCGGTGCGGGCGACCCGGAGGAGATCGCCGCGCTGTACGCCGAGCGGAGCGACTGGAAGCTGAACTGGCCCGAGGCCGAGCACGGCCGCGCCGCGACCCCCTGGATCCGGCACCGTTCCACCCGCGCCGATGTCGTCGCCCACTACCGCGAACTCGCCGCGCACCATGTGCCCGGACAGGCCGCCACCGCGATCGAGCGCGTCCTGGTCGACGGCCCCGACGCGGTCGTGATGGGCGAGATCCGCCAGACCGCCCGTTCCACCGGGCGCGCCTACCGTGCGCGATTCGCTCTGCACGTCACGGTCGAGGACGGCCTCGTCACCCGGCACCACGTCTACGAGGACAGCCTCGCCGTCGCCCAGGCCTTCGACTAGGGCCTTTCGTCCGGATCAGGCGCCGGGGCCCCCTATGTGTTTGGTCAAGGCCGAAGGCCAGTAGGTTCGTGCGGTCAAGGGCGGGCCGGGCTGTAGGGGTGTGCATGAGTGATAGACAGGTGACGATCAAGCTCACGAGTGACGAGGCACTGGTGCTGTCGCACTGGCTGGAGAAGCTCCAGATGACGGACCTCAGCCGCGTTGTCGACGATCCGGCGGTCTGGGCGCCGATCCATCGGATCGCCGGAACGCTCGACAAGGCGCTTCCTGAGCTGTTCGCGCCTGACTATGACCAGCGGCTTGAGGCGGCTCGTCAGCGGCTTCGGCCGGAGGGCTGATCGAGCAGTCTGGACTCCTCACCCGGCCGCAGCGGGTTGGGGCTCGTAGAAGTCTTCCCGACCGGGGTGACGGCGGTGGCGTGGTGTTCGCCCTTGCCGACGTCCAGGCCGAGGAAGACGTCGATGTCGCCGGTGTCGATCACGTGCAGGCCCCTCCGGTTATGCCTTCGTCCGGCCTTGCCTCGGCACCGAGCTGCCACATCCACGTTACGGAGAGCTCTTCCGGCCTTGGGTGAAGCCGGTGCTCAAGCCCCTCATCAGCGGTCCGTCGATGCCTTCGGGCCCGGTGACACCACCCCCCGGATCATCAACCGCAACAAGGGGGGAAGTCATGCCGGACCCGAAGGCCGGAGGCCCCATGCGGAGCCACGAAAAAGACATCCGATGGGGTTAGTAGGTCAAGCCGCGATGCTTAGTAGGTGTTTTTGATCCTGCAGCAGGCCCTGGCAGGGATTGCCACGACCGTGGGGCTATCGAGGCTGGAGGTAGGTGCCGAAAAACCGGTGGTACGCGGTCCTCGGACGGGAGACACTCACCAGCTATGTCGACGACGCCACCGCCCGGCCCGCTGTGTACGCGTGATTCACTCGCCTCGGAGCTGCGTGACATCGGCCTACGCCCTGGTGAGACCCTCCTCGTGCACTCCTCCCTCAGCTCGCTCGGCTGGGTCTGCGGCGGCCCCGGCGCTGTTGTGTTGGCACTGCTCGACGTCCTCGGCGACGACGGGACGTTGGTGGTGCCGACGCATTCCGGGGACAACTCGGATCCGGCGAACTGGAACAGTCCGTCCGTGCCTGAGGCATGGTGGGCGGACATCAGGGCATCGATGCTGCCTTACGACCCGCGCACCACGCCCACGCGCGGTGTGGGCGCGATCCCCGAGACCGTCCGTAACTGGCCAGGGGCTGCCCGCAGTGCGCATCCGCAGACCTCATTCGCGGCCATAGGCCCGCGCGCCTCCACGATCCTGGACGGCCACGCTCTGGACTGCCGGCTTGGCGAACGCAGTCCGCTTGCCCGTTTGGAAGACGTCCGGGCGCGGATCCTCCTGCTGGGCGCGGGCTTCGAATCCTGCACGGCGTTTCACCTGGCCGAGTACCGGATTCCCGCACCGCAGGTCGACAACTCCTTCGCCATCATGACCCCACAGGGCCGCCGCTGGAGCACCGTGCGAGATACGGCGATCACCGATGACGGCTTCGATGACCTGGGCGCGGCCTTCGAGCAGGAACGCCCCATAACACGAGGTACGGTGGCCGCAGCCGAAGCTCGGCTGTTCTCCCTGACTGACGCCGTCGCATATGCCCAGGTCTGGTTGGCCGAGCACCGCCCAAGCGCGGCATCGATCCCAATGCTGTCCTGAGAGTAGATCAGCTGGTGCGCTTGGCTTTCCTCGTCCAGTTGTCGGTGCGGGGGCTCTTGCGGGTCAGGCGTCGGGTCATCATGGTGATGAGTGCCCAGTTCAGGTGTGCTTCGGAGTGCTGGGGCAGGCGTTCGTAGTCGCGTGCGTTGCGGCGGGCGTTCATGCACCAGCCGATCGTCCGCTCGACTTTCCAACGGCGAGGAAGGACGACGAAGCCCTTGGTGCCCTTGGGCCTGGAGACGATGCGCAAGGTGAGCCAGAGGCGTTCGCGGGCCCAGTCCACGAGTTCGCCGGCATAGCCGCGATCTGCCCAGACCTGGGTGATCTGCGGTTGGGTGAGACGGAGCCGCCAGAACACGTCGCGGGCGGCGTCACGGTCCTGGATGTCGGCGGGCGTCACCGTGATCATCACCGGCAGGCCGAGCGTGTCCACCGTGATATGTCGCTTGCGACCGTTGATCTTCTTCGCGGCGTCATAGCCCCGGCTGTTGCGGCCCACGGTGGAGGCGCCCTTGACCGACTGGGAGTCCACGATCAGCGTCACCGGGTGCGGGCAGCGGTTCTTGCCGGTACGGATCCTCCGGCGGAGCTGATCACGGATGTAGGTGACAACCCCGGCCCGGTTCCACCTCCAGAAAAACCCGTAAACCGTCTCCCACGGGGGGAAATCCGCAGGCAGAGCCCGCCACTTCGCACCGTTGTCGACGATGTAGCGGATGCCGTCGACGATCTCCCGCCGCGGCCACTTCTCCGGATGCCCGCCGGTCATGGTCTGGCAGGCAGGGATGGGCAGCAGGGGTTCCAGAAGAGCCCATTCGGCAACGGAGGTGTCGGACGGGTAGCGGCGGCGACGGGAAGCAGCGGGCATGGCGGGCTCGGCAGAGGCGATCGGCTGTGGACGGGGGCTATTTGGAGAGCTGGGCGAGGGTGGCGCGGACGCCGGTGAGCTGGGCGGTGGCGAGCTGGGCCCATTCGTCGTCTGGGTAGCGGGCCAGGTGGGGGTCGAGCGTGCCCGTGATCACCCGGGTGAGGCGGCCGAGGATCTGCCGGAACTGCCGCTTGTCGTACTCGATCCAGTCCGCGGGGTCGTCGGAGAACATGAACCCGTCCCGGCGGGTCCATGTGATCGGTGTCGGGTTCTCCGCGGCGACGACGTCGCGGACGTGCCGGATGCCGCGGCCGACCTGCGAGCGGGTCAGACGGGTGGCGGACATGAGCTGGTAGGTGTGCAGACCCGCAGGGCGTGCTTCCATCAGGGCGACGCGGACTAGGTCGCCGTAGTGCTCGGCCAGCGGCAGCGCCTCCCTGCGACGTGGCATGGCCTACTCGCCCTTGAGGAGCTGGACCAGCTGCTCGTCCAGGGTGAACTCGCCGTTGTCGAGCGCCCCTTCGAGCCAGTCCGCCGCCGCGCGGACCCGGCCGCTCTGACGCCTCACGGTCTCGCGCTCGTCCTCGGTGAACTCCTGCCCGCGCAGCTGCGGGACCAGCCGTCCCAGGGTGGCCACGAAGCTGTGGCAGGAGCCGACCAGGTCGAGGTACTCGATGGTGTGCTCGATCGCGCGAACGGCCGGGGTGCGCTCCCGGATCCGGTCCCGCGTCTCGTTGGAGTTGTCGAACTGGGCACGGTTGACGAGCATCCGGGTGGTGTCGTCGCGCATCGCCTTCCGGGCGACGGCCGGGCGGCGCAGCAGGTCCGTGGTCACCTGCTGGGCGACGGTGTCGTCCCTGGTCAGCTCCGTGACGACCCGCACCCGTTCGGCCGGGGTGACGTGCTCGGTCACCGTCGGCCGCTTCAGCAGGCCGGTGGCGACCTGGGCGGCAACCTCGTCGTCCCGGGTCAGGTCGGCCACGGCCTGGACCTTCTCATCGACCGTGACCGGCCGGTCGACCCGCTGGCCGACGACCCGCTTCGCGCCGTCCGGTGTCCACTGCCGAGCGCCAGTGCGCGGATTGAACGGCGCGTCCTCGATCGCCGCCCACCGCTCGTCATCGTCCACGACCGACGCGAGGATGCGGTGAACCGTGAACGACACGCCCTCCTTGCGGCGCTTTTCCGGCCAGCGGTTGGCGGTGTAACGCCAGTCCTCCACCGTCCGGCGCTCCACCCCGATGTCGTCCGCGAACATCTGCAACGACTCCGTCACGGTGAACAGGTCGTCCGTGCCGTTCGGCATCGACCCGCCCACCGCCCTCATCGGCTCGATCTCCAACGCCATGTCACCCAGGGCGAACTGCGCGCGGGCGACCTGCGCGATCAGTTCCTTCGCCTGGCTGACGAGCTGTTCATAACGCTGCCGGGTGACGTTCCCGATCCGGTCGGTCACGTCGGTCATGATGACCACCGTCCTCGCCCGGGTCAGGCCCGGTCACCACGACGGGACCGGTCAAAGGGGCGCCGGCCCCGGTCACCGTCCACCGTGACGCGCGCGCGACACGCCGGGGCAGGGCGTGAACCAGGGGCGCTCGAAGCGCTCGGTAGTCGCTCCCAACTACCCTGTAAAACAAGGGTTGTTCAAGGTGTTCGCGAGGCGTTCGGCTACGGCGTGTCCGTAACGCCGTTCCGTGACGCCCGCCGCTGACGGCAGGCCCGCACCCGGCAACGGTCCGAGCAGTACACCGCCGCCTTCGACCGCTCCACTCCCACCGTCCACGACCGCCCGCAGACCGGGCACTCAACTTGCTCTCCCCGCTGCATCGCAGCCACCCGCTGCCGTGTCTGCTGAAGCCTCCGCCACCGCCGTGACCTGCACCGACCCGAGCAGAACACCGCCTCCGCCACCATCGTCTGCGGCAGCGGATCACCGCACTCCCGGCAGTACCGCCGAGCCGTCCCGCCAGCCCCCACA
The DNA here is from genome assembly GCF_040635425.1 of Streptomyces laurentii. Taxonomy (NCBI): domain Bacteria; kingdom Bacillati; phylum Actinomycetota; class Actinomycetes; order Kitasatosporales; family Streptomycetaceae; genus Streptomyces; species Streptomyces laurentii. The sequence goes on from NZ_JBEYHT010000044.1 coordinate 34,502, forward strand.
ACTCAGATCATCCAGGCGCACGCACCTTACCGCCAGGGATCAAAAACACCTACTTAGTTCGAGCTTCGGTGCCGTGGGGAAGGCGGTGGTCTCGCTGTAGGGCGTGCCGTTGGCGAGGCAGTGGTGGAGGCAGCCCAGGAGCCGGTTGTAGAGGTTGCGCTGGGCCGAGGTGTGGCGGTCGCCGGTCTTGCGTCGGCGATCGTAGTGAGCTCTGGCGCCAGGTGAGGCGGTGAGGGAGGCGAAGGCCCAGACGTAGCCGACCGCGGCCAGGCGCTGGTTCTTGACCCGGCGGACCATCACCGTGTGGCTCTTGCCTGAGGCGCGAGTGACGGGTGCTGATCCGGCATAGGCCTTGAGCGCCTTGGCATCGGCGAAGCGGCTGCGCTCGTCGCCGATCTCGGCCAGGACCCGGGCTCCGCTGAGCGCGCCGAGGCCCGGGAAGCTGGTGATGACCGCCGCGTCCGGGTGCTGCTCGAACAGCTCGACCGAGGCTTCGGCGAGGCTGTCCGCAGCGGCGCAGGCGGCCTCGAACTTCCCCAGCAGGGCCAGGGCCTGGCGGCCCATCGCGGTCTCGACGAGCGGGAGCTGGCGCATCTGCGGAACACGCAGCATGGCGTGCAGGCGCTCGACCTCGGCCTCGATGCCGCGCTGGCGGCCGGCACGCTTGAGTACCGCCTTCAGCTGGATTCGGCTGAGCCGGGCGGCTTGCCGGGGAGTCGGTGCAGCGGCCAGCAGAGTGCGGGCCAGCGGCACGTTGAGGCCCCCTGTGATCGGCTGGACGGCGGCGAGGTAGCCGGGGAAGTACTCACGCAGGTGAGAGCGGAGCTTGTTACCGGCCCGCGTGCGGTCCCAGACGGCATCCTGCTGGGCGCGGGCCAGGACTGCGACGGCCTGGGCGAGCTCGCTGTCGGCCGGGAGCTGGCGGTGCGCGTCTGCGTCAGTGCGCAAGATGTTTGCCAGCACCATCGCGTCGAGGTGGTCGGACTTCTTGCGCGAAACTGTGTGGCGCTCGCGATAGCGGGCGGCCGCCATCGGGTTGACGGCGTAGACGGGGCGGCCGGTGGACCTGAGACAGGCGACCAGCAGGCCGCGGGAGGTCTCGATCGCCACTGGTATCTGATCACCGGGGTTGTCGCCGTGTTCGGCCAGGAGGTCGAGCAGCTGTTGCAGGCCGGCTGCGTCATCGCCGATCCGGGCCCGTCCGAGGAGCTTGCCGTCGCCGTCGACGAGGGCGACGTCGTGGTGGTCGCTGGCCCAGTCGATCCCGCAGAACGCCTTCATGCGTGTCTCTCACGTCCTTCTGTCCGATGTGTATATCCGCTGGTCAAGGCCAGTGCGGAGGCACGCGACTCCCCAATGGAAGGGCTCTGGGCCCGTCATCCGATTGGTCGTTCGTGACCCCAGCTGACCGCAGGGGCCTCGGTCTGTGCAGGAGCTCGAAGGCGTCCCGGCGAAGTGAGAGGTTCACCCGGCAGAGGGCTCGGACCACGAACGTCAACGGCCTGATCATCCGATTGGTTCCGGCCGAGAGAAGCGCGCAGCAGAGCGGGTTGGCCTTGACGCCGCCCTCACTACCGCGGGCCCTCGGTGGCAATCGGCCAGCACCCAGGGCCAAGTCTTGACCGAGTGCTCAAGGGCTCCGGGGGTGTGTATGGCTCACCGGATGCTGGCTGATCGCCACCGAGGTGAAGCCGGTGGCCGCGATCTTTTTCGAGGTCTCCTGGACCGGGTAACGGGTAGCAGTCCACCGGCTTCATCCCCCATTAGGTAACGGGGAGGGCTGCGACCGCGGTGGCCCGGACGTGCGTCCGGAGTCGCCCGGCCGCCTCGCGGCGACGGACGACTCCGGACAGGGTGCGTCAGGTGGACGCGCCCGGCCCCGGCGGGCCGGACGCGTCGGGATCAACGGTTCTGCAGGGCCTTGACGTTGTCGCCGAAGGACCAGCCCTTCGAGCCGTCCCAGTTGATGGACCACGTCATGAGGCCCTTGAGCGAGCCGTTGAACGTGTTCCACGCCTGGCCGACCTGGCTGGGCGCCATGTAGCCGCCGCCCGCGCCGGGCTGCGCCGGCAGGCCGGGCACCTGCTTGTCGTACGGCACCTTGATCGTGGTGCCCTGGATGGTCAGGCCTTTGTCGAGGCAGGTCGTCTGAGCGGCGAAGCCCTCCACAGTGCCGGCCTGGTACGAGTCGCCCGAGCAGCCGTACATGCTGCCGTTGTAGTACTGCATGTTGAGCCACCACAGCCGGCCGTTGTCCACGTACTTCTTCACGATCGGCAGGTACGAGCCCCAGATGGACCCGTAGGTGACGCTGCCGCCGGTGACGTACGCGGTCTCGGGCGCCATCGTCAGACCGAAGCCCGCCGGCATCTTGGCGAGCACGCCGTCGATGATGCGGATCAGGTTGGACTGGGAGGCGGACAGGGTGTTGATGTTCCCACTGCCGGACAGACCGGTCTCGATGTCGATGTCGATCCCGTCGAAGTTGTACTTCTTGAGGATCGGGACGACCGTCTCCACGAAGCGGTCGGCGACTTTGCTCGACGACAGGTCGATGCCCGCGGCCGCGCCGCCGATGGACATCAGGATCGTGGCGCCCTTCGCCTTGGCCTCGCACATCTCCGTCGGCGTCGACACCTTCACACCCGCGTCCATGCCGTTCTCCCACAGGACGGTTCCGTCCGAGAGAATCACCGGGAAGGCGGCGTTGACGACGTTGTAGCCGTGCTGGGCGATCCGGCTGTCGGTGATGGGAACCCAGCCCATACCGGGGTGGACGCCGTTCGCGGCGCCGTCCCAGTTCTCCCAGTACCCCTGCAGCACCTTGCCGGCCGGCTTGGGCTTCGTGGCACAGGTGGCGTCGCCCGGAGGGTCGGTGGGCGGAGGTGTGGTGGGCGGTGGCGTGGTCGGCGGGGGTGTGGTGGGCGGTGGAGTCGTGGGTGGCGGCGTGGTCGGCGGGAGCGTCGTGCCACCGGGGCCGGTGAGCGACACGTCGTCCGCGAAGTACGCGGGCGTCCCGTACCAGCCGTGCAGGTAGACCGTCACCGATGTGGTGTTCGCACCGGTGGTGAAGTCGACGCTGAGCTCGCTGTACGACGAGGAGTCGGGCGTCCAGGTCTGCGGCTCGCTGGTGGCACCGGTACCGCTGGCGCCGAGGTAGACGTAGCTGCCCTGGACGAAGGCGCTCAGCGTGTACTTCGAGTTGGGCTGCACGCTGACCGTCTGGGTGCACTGAGCGTTGCCCAGGCCGGACGGTGTGGCCTCCAGCGCGGACGAGCCGGAGTGTGCCGGGCTGCTGACGACCGCGCCGGAGTCATTGGCGCAGGACCAGCCGGAAAGACCGCTCTCGAAGCCGGAGTTGGCTATCAGGTTGGTGCCGGCGGCGCCGGCCGGGGCGGAACCGACCAGGGTGACGCAGGCGCCGATGACGCCGGCGGCGCTCACCCCGGCGAGCGTACGGGTCAGGACGGTCGAGCCGCGCCGAGTCCGGACGGCGGCCGAATGCCCGTCATCCACCTCGGGCAGAGTGCGAATCCTCCGACGGAACATGCTGTGCTCCATTCTCGCCACGTGCCGTGGGTGTGAGCGTGCGTGAGGGGGGCGTGGACGCACGGCCCCGGATGCAACGGGAGAGATGCAGTGCGGCGATCGACGGGATCGTAGAAGGGGTGGCCGGACCGGTCAATAGGTCTGGACCAAAGGTGAACGACTGCCCGGTGTTCCACTTGTCGGAACGTGACAGACCGGGCACAGACCGGCGAATCGCATGCACGCGAGCCCGGCCCAGCGTGAGGGCGCGGCCTGTCCGGCAGCGTGTTATGCCGTCCGGGTGGGAGGTGAGATGACTCCATGTGCGGGCCCCGGTGTGAGGAAACGGCGGTCTCGGCAGGTCACCGCCGTTCGCCGACGGTGGCGATGAGGACAGTGGACTCGAAGCGGCCCGCGGGTTTGTCGAATCGCGTGATCGGCACCGCCGTGTCCGCCATCGGATTCCCTCCAGTGGCCCCGCCGGCCCCGCACCGGCCTGCCCGACGCCGAGATCACCACGGCCTGGGTGCGGCCGACGTCCGGCGGATTCCGGGGAGAACCTTTTCGGCCACCGGACTAGCCTGAGGGTATGGGCAGCGGTGGTCTGACCGGGGTGTTCCTGTGCGGAGACGTGATGCTCGGCCGGGGGATCGACCAGATCCTTCCCCACCCCCTCGACCCCGTCCTCACCGAGCGGTACGTGCACGACGCCCGCGACTACGTGGCCCTCGCCGAGGCGGTCTCCGGCCCCGTGCCCCGGCCGGTCGCCCCCGGCTACCCCTGGGGCGATGCCCTGGCCCTGATCGACGCCGCCCGGCCCGCCGCCCGCGTGGTCAACCTGGAGACCTCGGTGACCCGCCACGCCGTGCCGTTCCCCGGCAAGGCCGTCCACTACCGCATGGATCCGGCCAACCTGCCCGCGCTGACCGCCGTACGCCCCGACGTGGTCGGCCTCGCCAACAACCACGTCCTCGACTACGGCCGGCGCGGACTCGACGACACCCTCGCAGCGCTCGGCGCCGCCGGGCTGCGCACCGCGGGCGCGGGCGCGGACGCCGGGGCGGCCCGCCGGCCCGCGACCGTTCCGCTGCCCGGCGGACGCCGCCTGGTCGTCCACGCGCTCGGTCTCGCGTCCAGCGGAGTGCCCCGCGACTGGGCCGCCACGGCCCGGCTCGGCGGAGTCCACTACGGCGCGGGGCCGCACGGTGGCGCCGCGACCCGGCTCCTGGCCCGGCTGCGGGCCGACCGCCGCCCCGGCGATCTCGTCGTCGTGTCGGTCCACTGGGGCTCCAACTGGGGGTACGCCCTCGCCCACGACGAAGTCGCCTTCGGGCACGCCCTCGTCGACGCCGGCGCCGACCTCGTCCACGGCCACTCCTCGCACCACCCGCGGCCCCTGGAGACGTACCGCGGCCGGCTCGTCTTGCACGGCTGCGGCGACTTCGTCAACGACTACGAGGGCATCACCGGACAGGAGGGCTACCGTGACGACCTGCGGCTCCTCTACTTCGTCACCGTGCACGACGAGGACGGCACCCTGGCGGAGGTACGGCTCGTCCCGCTGCGCAGCCACCGGCTGCGCCTCGAACCGGCCGGGGAACGCGACACGCGATGGCTCCACGACACACTCGGCCGGATCAGCCGCCCCTACGGGATACGGATCACCCCCGCGCCCGCGGAGGACGGCGGCCCCCCGGCCCTGACGGCCCGGCCCGCCGGCTGACCGGCATCAACCGGGCTGACCGCGCGGACCACGGACCACGGGCCGCGGGCCGCGGACCACGGGCCACGGACGAGAGATCACGGAGGCGAAGGACGAACGACAGACCACCGACCACGGACAGGAAGGCGAGCGGACCATGTACTTCACCGACCGCATCGACGCCGGCAGGCAGCTCGCCGCACGGCTCACCGGCCTCCGGGCCCCGGACGCGGTGGTCCTCGGACTGCCGCGCGGGGGAGTGCCCGTCGCCGCCGAGGTCGCCGACGCGCTCGGCGCGCCTCTCGACATCTGTCTCGTCCGGAAACTGGGTGTGCCCTACCAGCCCGAGCTGGCCATGGGCGCGATCGGCGAGAACGGAGTGCGTGTCCTCAACGACCAGGTGATCGCCCAGGCCGGCATCACCGCACGCGACCTCGCCCTCGTCGAGGACCGCGAGCGGACCGTCCTCGCCGAGCGGGCCCGCCGCTACCGCGGCGACCAGGCCCCCGCCGACCTGACCGGCCGTACCGCGGTCGTCGTCGACGACGGCTTCGCCACCGGCGCGACCGCGCTCGCCGCCTGCCAGGTGGTACGGGCCCGGGGCGCGGACCGGATCGTGCTGGCCGTACCCGTCGCGCCGGCCGGCTGGACCGCCCGGGTCTCCGGCGTGGCGGACGACACGTACTGCGTCCACGAACCGGAACTCTTCTACGCCATCGGCCAGTTCTACCGCGACTTCGGGCAGACCACGGACGAGGAGGTCGTCGCGGCGTTGCGGCCGCGCCGCGGGGTCCCGGACACGGACACCGAGGTACGGATCCCGCTCGGCGCCGGCGGCGCCGGCGAACCCGAGGTCGGCGGGCACCTCACCGTGCCCGCCGGGGCCACCGGCGTCGTCCTGTTCGCGCACGGCAGCGGCAGCAGCCGGCACAGCCCGCGCAACCGGGCCGTCGCCGCCACCCTCAACCGGGCCGGACTCGGCACGCTCCTGTTCGACCTGCTGACCGAGGACGAGGCCGCCGACCGGAACAACGTCTTCGACACCCCGCTGCTCGCCCTGCGGTTGCGCCGGGCGACCGACTGGCTCGCCGGCCGGCCCGGCACCGACGGGCTGAACACCGGCTACTTCGGGGCCAGTACGGGCGCCGCCGCCGCGCTGTGGGCGGCCGCCGAGTCCGGGGACCGGGTGGCCGCGGTGGTCTCCCGGGGCGGCCGGCCCGACCTCGCCGGGGAGCGGCTGCCCGAGGTCGCCGCCCCGACCCTGCTCATCGTCGGCGGCGCCGACCCGCAGGTCCTCGACCTCAACCGGCGGGCCGAGGCGATGCTGCGCTGCGAGCACCGGCTGGTCACCGTGCCGGGCGCCGGACACCTCTTCGAGGAGCCCGGCACCCTGGAGAGGGTGGGCGAGCTGGCGGCCGACTGGTTCGCGGCCCGGTTGTGAACAGCCCGGCTGTGAACCAGCCCGGAAGTGACCGTCCCGGCCGGGAGCCGGCGAACCCTCATCCGGGCGCGGGCGCGGGCGCGGGCCGGGGTCAGGCCGGGTCGGGATCGGGCACGGGGCTGCCGCCGACGATCCGGTCCACCGCCGCCGCGATCAGGGCGTCCCGCTCCTCCTCCGTGAAGACCTCCGGCAGCGTGAGCTGCTCGACGATCAGCCAGTTGAAGGCGAGGATCAGCAGTTTGACGGCGGTCGCGTCGCCGGGCAGCCCGGAGCCCTCGTGGTACGCGACGTTGGCGTCGACGTCCGCGCGGACCCGCTCGGTCAGGACCGCGCGCAGCGCGGGGCGCCGGGTGGCCTCCAGGCGCAGTTCGAGCAGGGCCAGATAGCCGGTACGGAAAGCGCTGACCCGGTCGACGAGTTCGCGCATCAGCTCCGTGTACGTCTCCCGGTCCGGGGTCGCCGCCCGCTGCCGCGCGATGGTCTCCTCGTCCGGCTGCAGCCGTTCGTAGACGCGCCCGCCCGCCTGGGTGAGCAGGTCGTCGCGGTTGGCGAAGTAGTTCGAGGCGGTTCCGGGCGGTACGGCCGCCTCGGTGTCCACGGCGCGGAAGGTGAGGCCGCGCGCGCCCTCCCGGGCGAGCACCTCGATCGCCGCGTCGACGAGCGCCGCCCGGCGCTCCGGATTCCTGCGCGCCATCGTCATCGCTCCCGTCGGCCGGACGTGCGGGCGTTGTCCCGCCCAGAGTACTACGGGCGGAGTGGACGATCGGGGCGAGAGGGGTGCGAGAGGGGCGATTACGGGGGACGAAGGGGGCGCGCCGGAACCGGCCGCCCCGGTGAACGGGGCGGCCGGGCGTGCACACACGGTCCTGCATGAACGGTGGTTCAGTCCGACGCGGTACCGGCCCACACCGGCCCCGTCCGGACCCGTCCCTCACGGTGGAGTAGACCACTCGGAAGCGTCAAGCGCCGTGCACGGCGTTGACGGAAAGGTCTGGACCAACTACCTTGCGGATGGCCCTCGTTCGGCGGTCCCACAGCCGCGGTTCCGGACCCGGGCCGCCCCCACACGGTCCCGCGACGCGTCCAGTACCCCTCACACGCGTCCCAGGGAGCCCCATGGACACCGGCAGAACCGTCCGCAGATCCCCGTTCCGCAGACCCCTGCTCCACAGATCCCCGTTACTCAGAACCTCGCTCTCCGGAACTCCGCTCTCCGGAAGCCGGTTCCGCGCACGCCCCGGATCCCGCCCCCGACGGCACCCCGGCGGCAGGGCCCTGCTCGTCCTGCTCGCCGCCCTGCTCCTTCCGCTCGCCGCGCTCACCGGCCCGGCCGCCGCCCCCGCCCGCGCCGCCGGCGTACTCACCGCGGAGTTCCACGCCGAGGACAACGGCAGCTGGTGGCGCGGCGTCCTCGTGGTCCGCAACGGCACCGCCACCGCGCTGAACGGCTGGACCCTGGAGTTCGACCTGCCCGCCGGCGTCAGCGTCACCTCCCACTACAACGGCGACGCCACCGTCACCGGCCGGCACGTCACCGTCCGCAACGCCCACTACAACGGCACCGTCGCGGCCGGCGGCTCCACCGATCCGTACAGTTACTGGTTCCTCGCCACCGGCCCGGTCGGCGCTCCCACCGGCTGCACCATCGAGGGCGGCAAGTGCGACGGCAGCCCCGACGTCCCGCCCACCGCGCCCGGCACCCCGCGCGCCACCGCCGTCACCGTGCGCACCGCCACTCTCGACTGGACGCCCGCCACGGCCGGCGACCACCCCGTGACCGGGTACGAGATCCTCTCCCGGGGCGCCGTCGTCGGCACCGCGTCCTCGACCTCGGGCACCGTCACCGGACTCGCCCCGGCCACCGCGTACACCTTCACCGTCCGCGCCAAGGACACCCGCGGCAACACCGGACCCGAGAGCCCGCCCGTCACCGTCACCACGGTCGACCCGGCCAGCGACCCCAACCCGCCCACCGCGCCCGGGAATCTGCGCTCCACCGGCGTCACCTCCTCCAGCGTGAGCCTGGCCTGGAACGCCGCCACCGACGACAAGGGCGTGGTCGCCTACGACGTCTACAAGGCCGGCGCGCTGACCCGCACCGTGCCGGGCGACACCACGAGCGTCACCGTCAGCGGCCTCGGCCCGGCCAACCCCTACACCTTCACCGTGCGTGCCCGCGACGCCGCCGACAACGCCTCGCCGCCCTCGAACGCGCTCACCGTCACCACCGCCGACCTGGCCCAGGGACGCCATCTGAAGGTCGGCTACTTCGCCCAGTGGGGCATCTACGGCCGCCAGTACTTCGTCAAGAACCTCGACACCTCCGGCGCCGCCGCCTCCCTCGATGTCGTCAACTACGCCTTCGAGAACATCGACCCGGTCAACCTCACCTGCCTCAGCGGGGTCACCAAGGGCGTCGGCACCGACCCGCAGGATCCCGACCAGGGCACCGGCGCGGGCGACGCCGACGCCGACTACGCCCGCCCGTTCAGCGCCGCCCAGTCCGTCGACGGGGTCGCCGACGACGGCTGGGGCAAGCTGCGCGGCAACCTCAACCAGCTGAAGAAGCTCAAGGCCAAGTACCCCAAGCTGAAGGTCGTCGTCTCCCTCGGCGGCTGGACCTACTCCAAGTACTTCTCCGACGCCGCCGCCACCCCGGCGTCCCGGCAGAGGCTCGTCCGCTCCTGCGTCGACCTGTGGATCAAGGGCAACCTGCCCGTCTACAACGGCGCGGGCGGCGAGGGCGTCGCCGCCGGCATCTTCGACGGCATCGACCTCGACTGGGAATGGCCCGGCTCGCCCGACGGCCACCCCGGCAACCACTACAGCGCCCAGGACAAGGCGAACAACGCCGCCCTGGTCGCCGAGTTCCGCAAGCAGCTCGACGAACTCGGCGGCGAGCACCGGCTGCTGACCGCCTTCACCCCCGCCGACCCGGTCAAGATCGGGCAGGGCTGGGACCTCGGCACCGTCCGCGCCGACCTCGACTACGCCATGGTCCAGGGCTACGACTTCCACGGCGCGGGCAGTGACAACTCCTGGGAGCCCAACCGCACCGGGCACCAGGCCAACCTCACCACCGACGCCCAGGACCCGTACAACTTCCACTTCAGCGTCGACGACGCCGTCAAGCCGTACCTGGACGCCGGGGTCAGCCCGCGCAAGATCACCATCGGCATCCCGTTCTACGGACGGGGCTGGCAGGGCGTCACCGACGGCGGCGCGGCCGGCGAATGGCAGAGCGCGACCGGCGCCGCGCCCGGCCAGTTCGCCGAGGAGGCGGGCGTACGCGGCTACTCCAACCTGCTCGCCTCGGTGCCGGGTCTCACCGTCCACCACGACGAACAGTCCGGCGCCACCTACGGCTACACCGGACCGGGCGGCCAGTGGTGGAGCTTCGACGACGCCTGGTCCATCGGCCGCAAGACCGACTACCTGAAATCCAAGGGCCTGCTCGGCGTCTTCATCTGGGAGATGTCAGGCGACACCGCCGGCGGCACCCTGATGAACGCCCTGCGCACCGGCCTCGGCTGACCGTTCCCGGTCGACCGGCCCGGCTCACTCCCCGGACACGACGAGCTCGACCTCGAACCCGTCGGCGTCCTCCAGATAGGCGGCACAGCTCTGTTCCCCGCCGGCGTGCGGATGCCGGTCGGGGAACAGCAGCCGCCACCCGATCCGTACGGCTTCCTCGACCAGCCGGTCGAACTCCGCCCGCGTCGCCACATGGAACGCCAGATGATTGAGCCCCGGCCGCAGCCGGTCATGGCTGTCCGTGCTGAGCGCCGGCGACTCCTCGAACACCAGATACGTGGCCCCGAGCCGCCAGCTGCGCCCCTGGTCCCAGCGCTGGAACGGCGTGTAGCCGAGCGCGTCGAGCAGCGGCCCGAACGACGCGGCGGCGCGCCCGATGTCGGGCACCCAGATCTCCACATGGTGCAGGACACCGGTACCGGCGGGGTTGGTCACACTTCTCCTCGGGACGGGCTCGGGACGATTCGGCCCTGAGACTAACCGTGCTCTCCCGCCCTCCCGGCCTGGCCCTTCACTTTCGGACCCCGCCGAGTGGGATCGCGGACGGAGAGGGCTCCCGCGCCGGCCGCGGATGTGGTCCGCCGCCGGGCTGACGGGGGTGAGGGTGAAGGAGCCGGAGGTGCCCTCCGCCGCGAAGAACGGCCCGCCGTCGGATATGCCGATCACCGCACCACCCGTGACCTGGCGGTGCAATAGTGCCGTCGTCGCCACAACCTCAAGAACGTCACGAAGAGCATGCCGATGCTCGCCGAGTACGACTACGTCAGCGGTACTGTCCTCGTCCGCGTCAGCCACTACCTCACCCCGAACCAGGCCGACGACTACGAGGCCGCGGCCACCGTCTTCACGTAGCCCCCGCGGCGCCCGACACCCCCGCCTTCAGTGCCGAGGGCCGACAGAATGGAGACCGAAACTCGCCTTCCTCGGCGTGTATCGATCGGCCACGCTCTTTGTGCCCATTTCCCTCATCAGCCAGGAGTGATCATGCGCGCTTCACGTGTGGCCGTCTCTGCTGGTGCTGCGGCAACCGGAGTGGCCCTGACTCTCCTCGCCGCGGGCCCGGCGAGTGCGTACGCGAGCCGGACCGTCTCCACGGTTCCGTCGGCGAAAGACGGGTATGGCACCGCAAACGCGTCTCTGACCGGTGGGGACTACTGGTTCAAGATATGTGACAGGGGGACGGCGGACGGGTACCGCACCGTCGGCCGCTTGTCCAAAGACGGAACTTCCTGGAGCGTGACGCGACACGCCGCAAACGGGACCGACACCTGTGTCGGTGGCTCTGAAGACAGCACCAGCAGTATCCTGCCCCAGCCCTTGGAGGGGTACTACACGATCAAGGTTTGTCTGCGCGACGGCGCAGACGGTGCGGACTTCAACTGCAGCTCCTTGCGGGCCTACTATGACGGCTCGGCCTGGCTGTGACGGTCGTGATCCGCCTTCCTGGCATGACGGTTGCCTCGGAAGGGGAGTGTCGTCACCCTCTGTGACTTCGTGCGGGGACCTGCAAGGCCCGCGGCGGCGGGCCGAGGTCCGGTCAGCAGCTGATGTACTCCCAGGACAAGGACTTCACGGAGGACCCGGAGGGGGCGACGATGCTGACGTTGGCCTTGGTGCCCTTGCCGGTGGCCCAGTTGCTGTCGCCGACACCGCCGTTGGTGAAGTGGGCGCGGACGAAGGGGCAGCGGCCGTCGGCCTTGGTGTCGTGGACCGTACCGCTGACCTTGGTGAGACCGTTCTCGTAGCAGCCGTTGGCGTAGCCCTCGCTGCCGGACAGGTCCCAGTTCTGTTCGCAGGCGCGGACCGTCGCGGGGGCCGCCGTCGCGGACGCCAGGCCCAGCGGGAGGGCCAGAGCCGTGACGGTGGAGGTCAGAATCGCCGCCTTCTTGAGCCTGTTCATGCGCACTCCTGTCCTGGTGACGGGCGTCTCTGCCCGGGACACGAGTGTGGCGGCCGGTGCGGTGCGGCCGATACGGGATGGCGAGAAGGCGCCACCGCCCGGCGACGGGAGCGCCTCCTGAGCGCCCCCGAGCGCTCCCCGACTCAGGCGGTGACGACGGGCAGGCCGGCGGCGACGGCGGAGTCGAAGCCGTCGTCCACGGCCACCACGTCCCGGCCCGCCGCGTCCAGCAGCGACGCGCCGATGCCGGCCCGCATCCCGCCGCCGCAGTGCACCCAGACCCGGCCCGCCGGGACCTCGCCGATCCGCTTGTGCAGCTCGTGGATCGGAATGTGCGCGGAGCCGTCGATGTACCCGGCGGCGCGCTCGGAAGCGCGGCGCACGTCGAGCACGACGACCCCGTCCGTACCGTTCTCGGCCAGGCCTTCGAACGTGGACCGGGGGAAGGAGGCGAGGGCGCCGCCGTCCGCCGCCCACGCGCGGGGGGTGCCGGTCGCGGCGGCCGCCGGCCGGTCGATGCCGACCCGGACCAGTTCGCGCTGGGCGGCGGCCAGCTGTTCGGGGGATTCGGCGAGCAGCGTCACCGGCTTGCCCCACGGGATCATCCAGGCGAGGTACGTGGCGAGCTGGCCGTCCACCTCGAAGTTGAACGTGCCGGCGACGTGGCCCTCGGCGAACGCGACCCGGTTGCGCAGGTCCACCACCCACTCGCCGGCCGCGAGCCGCGCGGCGATCGCGGCGGAGTCGGCGACGGCCGGGGGCGTCAGGTCCACCGGGGCGGGGCCGCCCGCGTTGGCCGGTCCCATGTGCGCGTAGTAGGCGGGGATGTCGTCGAGCCCGGCCAGCAGGTCGGCCACGAAGGAGTCGACGTCCGTCGTCAGTGCCACGTTGACGGTCTTCTCCCGGCCGATGGTGGTGGCGTCGCCCTCGGCCTGCGCGGAGGAGCAGAAGCTGCCGAAGCCGTGGGTGGGCAGGACGGAGGTCTCGTCGGGCAGCTCCGCCGCCAGCCGGTGCGCGGAGGCGTGCTGGGCGCGGGCGAGCCGCTCGGTCAGCCGCGGTTCCACCAGGTCGGGGCGGCCCACCGTGCCGATCAGCAGCGATCCGCCGGTGAAGGCGGCCACCGGGACGTCGTTCTCCTGGAGCACGTACGCGGTGTGGTGCGGGGTGTGCCCGGGGGTGGCGACCGCCCGCAGCGTCAGTCCGTCGTCGACGGTGACCGTGTCGCCGTCGGCCACCGGGACCCGCGTGAACGACACGTGCGCGCTGGCCGGCACCAGGTAGGCGGCGCCCGTCAGCCGGGCCAGCTCCAGACCGCCGGTGATGTAGTCGTTGTGGACGTGTGTCTCCACGACATGCGTGATCCGCACGCCCCGCCGGGCGGCCGCCGCCAGGACCTGGTCCACGTCGCGCGGCGGGTCGACGGCCACGGCCGTGTTCCGGCCGCCGGCCAGGTAGTGACGGTTGCCGAGGCCCTGGAGCTCGATGGTGTCGATGAAGAACACGGTGATGTTCCCTTTCGCAAGCTGCCCCCGGGTGTGTGTACCCCGGTCAACTTTAATACCCCCCGGGGTATTCCTGTCCCGCCTGCGACGCCGTTCTCGCGCCGTTCTCGCGTCGCTTCCGCGTCGTGCCCGTGTACTCAGGCCAGCGACAGGAAGAGCCGTTCCAGGCGGGTGCGCATCTGCTCGCCGGTCTCGCCGTTCGCCCGGGCGCCGTCGAGGTCGGTCACGCACTGCTGCAGTCCGGTGGCGATGATGGCGAAGCCGGCCCGGTCCAGGGCGCGCGACGCGGCGGACAGCTGGGTGACCACGTCCTCGCAGTCGCGGCCCTCCTCGATCATCTTGATCACGCCGGAGATCTGGCCCTGCGCCCGGCGCAGACGGTTCAGCACGGCCTTCAGGTCCGTGCCCTCGAGCTCCAGTTCCACGATCACTCCTTGAGTCTCTGAGTCTCTCGAAAATACCCCCTGGGGTACTAGAGTACGTCCCGATTCGACCGAGTGGCGGCGTGGCGCCCTCCGGGGAGTCACACGGAGTCACCCCGCGAGGTCGTCCAGGGTGTCGGGATCGAGGCCGGGGGTGACGCCCGAGGCCTCGATCCCGCCGGTCTCCCCAGGCCCGCCGGGCCCGCCCGGGGAGACGGGAAGCTCGGCCCAGATGGTCTTCCCGCGGCGCGCGTAGCGGGTGCCCCAGCGCTCGGCGAACTGGGCCACCAGGAACAGGCCGCGGCCACCCTCGTCGGTGTCCGCCGCGTGCCGCAGGTGCGGGGAGGTGCTGCTGCCGTCGGACACCTCGCAGATCAGCACGCGGTCGTGGATCAGCCGGACCCGCACCGGCGGCCGCCCGTACCGGATCGCGTTCGTGATCAGCTCGCTGAGGACCAGTTCCGCCGTGAACCCGATCTCCTCCAAGCCCCAGTCCGCCAGCCGCTCCGCTGCCGCGTTGCGGACCCGGGACACCTCGGCGGGATCGTCGGGCACCTCCCACTCCGCGATCCGCTCCGGATCGATCCGGCGGGTACGGGCCACCAGCAGCGCGATGTCGTCGGACGGCACCGGGAACAGCAGCTCGGCCAGCACGTCCGTGCAGGTCTGCTCCGGCGTGCGGTCCGGCCGGGCCAGCGCCGTGCGCAGCAGCGCGAGGCCGGTGTCGAAGTCCCGCGTCCGGTCCTCCACCAGCCCGTCCGTGAACAGCACCAGCTTGCTGCCCGGCTCCAGCTTCATCCGCACCGAGGCGAACGGCCGGGTGCCCAGCCCGTACCCGAGGGGCAGCCCCGGCGGCACGGACGGGAACTCCACGCTCCCGTCGGGCCGCACCAGCGCGGGCCCCGGATGGCCGGCGCTCGACATCGTGCAGACACCGGAGGCCGGGTCGTAGATCACGTAGAGGCAGGTCGCGCCGGTCACCCGCTGCGTGCCCCCGGCCCCCGCCCCGGCCGAGCCCCCGTCACCCGCGCCCCCCTCACCCGTACCCCCGGCCGCCGGTCCGCCCTCCGGCGCGGCCGGCGCCGGCTCGTTCTCCTCGCCGAGCCGGTCGAGCAACTCGTCCAGATGTCCCAGCAGCTCGTCCGGCGGCAGATCGAGCGCGGAGAAGTTCCCGACCGCTGTCCGCAGCCGCCCCATCGTCGCCGCCGCGTGCACGCCGTGCCCCACCACGTCCCCGACCACCAGCGCCACCCGCGCGCCGGGCAGCGGGATCACGTCGAACCAGTCGCCGCCGACCCCCGCCTGCGCCGGCAGATAGCGGTACGAGACGCTCACCGCGTTCTGCTCCGGCAGCACCTGCGGCAGCAGACTGCGCTGGAGCGACACCGCCATCGAGTGTTCCCGGGTGAACCGCCGCGCGTTGTCGATCGCCAGCGCCGCCCGGGCCGCCAGCTCCTCCGCGAACGACAGGTCCTCCTCCCCGAACGGCTCCGGGGAATCCGGCCCGCGCCAGAAGTTCACCAGCCCCAGCACCACCCCGCGGGCCAGCAGCGGCGCCGTGAGCAGCGAGTGCATGCCCTGCGAGAGCACCAGCTCCCCGCCGTCCGGGTCCTGGGCCCGCCAGTCGCGCGTCTCGGAGAGGTCCGCGCGAAGCACCGCACGGCCCGCGTCGAGCGCCGCCGCCATCGGCGTACCGGGCACGACGAACCGGATGACGTCGCCCACCGGCTGGAACGGCGACCCCTGCCCCCGCCCGCTCACCGCCACCCGCCGCATCCGCGTGTACGCGCCCGACGGCTCCTCGCCCCGCACCACGGGATCCAGCAGCTCGACCGTCACATGGTCGCTGAACCGCGGCACCACCACGTCCGCCAGCTCCTCCGCCGTCCGTACGACGTCCAGCGTGGTCCCGATCCGGGTGCCCGCCTCGTACAGCAGCCGCAGCCGGCCCCGCGCCACCTCGGCCCGCCCGGTCAGCGCCGTCAGCTCGGTGGTGTCGCGCATCGTCATCACACAGCCGCCGTCGGGCGCGTCGTCCCCGGTCGGCCGGACGTTCACGGCGATCAGCCGGTCGCCGGCCGGATGCACCTCGT
This sequence comes from Streptomyces laurentii, assembly GCF_040635425.1. Taxonomy (NCBI): domain Bacteria; kingdom Bacillati; phylum Actinomycetota; class Actinomycetes; order Kitasatosporales; family Streptomycetaceae; genus Streptomyces; species Streptomyces laurentii. The sequence continues at coordinate 50,624 of NZ_JBEYHT010000044.1, forward strand.
CCGTCGCCGTCCGCCCGGACAGCAGCAGCGCGGCCGTACGGGGCTCCAGGCCCAGCTCGCGGACGTGCCGCCGCTCCGCGTCCGCCGGCAGCTTCAGCAGCCGGCGCGCCTCGTCGTTGGCGAGCAGCAGCCGCCCGTCGGCCGCGACGATGAGCACCCCCTCCTTCACGGCGTGCAGCACCGCCTCGTGGTGCTCCTTGAGCCGGGTCATCTCCGCCGGGCCGAGGCCGTGGGTCTGCCGTCGCAGCCGGGTGCTCACCAGACCGGCGCCGCCCACCGCCAGGACCACGCCGCCCGCCGCCGCCGTCAGCAGCAGCGGCATCCGGCCCTCGACCGACTTCCCGACCGTCTGGACCTCGATGCCGCTGGTCACCACCCCGATGACCGCTCCGTGCGCGTCCCGCACCGGGGCCAGCGCGCGCACGGAGTCACGCGGCGCGCCGTGGAAGTTCTCGGTGAACGACTCGCCGGCCCGGGCCCGCGTGATGTCGCCAGGGGCGCGCAGGCCGATCAGGGTCGGATCGGTGTCCGCGACGCGGACGCCGTCCGGGGCGAGAATGGCGATGAAGTCGACGCCGGAGCCGTGCCGGGCCCCCTTGGCGAGCGGCTGGAGCGCCGTCGTCGGATCGGGCGAGCGCAGGGCGGCGGCCATCCCGGGCGCGTGCGCGAGGGACGTGGCGACGGCGAGGGTGCGGTTGCGGGCGTCGCGCTCGGCGTCGCGCTGGCCCTGGATCACCAGCGCCAGCGCGGCCGCAACGACGATCAGCAGGGCGATGAGCACCTGGAACAGGAAGACCTGGCCCGCCACGCTCCGCAGCCCGGTGGGCCGCCGCGTTCCGCCGGCGGACCGGTCCACGCGTCGCGTCACGGTGCGCTCCTTCCCGCCCTGCCGACCCGTACCGGGTCCCGCCGGGGCTCCTTCCATGCTGCCCCGTCGCCGCACGCACGGGAAACGCAGCGAGGGCCCGCGGGCGGGCACCGGGCCTGGCGGGACACGGCCGCAGGAGACCGGAGCGGGGCCTGAGCAGGGGCGGAACGAGGTCCGGGCCGGGCGGGTCAGGCGCGGAGGGCGGCCTCGCGCGCGAGACGGGCGAGCGTGGTGCGCATCCCGGCCCGGTTGAGCGCGATGCGCCGCTCGGGGGACGCGCCGGTGAAGACCCGGCCCAGCAGGACGGCGAAGCCCGAGCCGCGGCCCGTCCGCAGATCCCGCCAGGTCTCCGTGACCCGAGTCCCGGACCGGGCCCCCGCGCCGCTCGTTCCGGCCCCGCCCGCCTTGTCGCCGCCCGGCTCGCCGCTGCCCGTCCCGGTGCCGTCCGCCTTCCGGCCATCGGTCCCATCGGTCCCATCGGTCCCATCGGACTCTTCGTACGCGTCGAAGCGGTACCCCCAGCGTGCGACCGGCAGCCCGAACACCCCGACGTCGAAGACGAACGCCTCACCCGGCACCGCCTCGACGACCCGGCAGGTGGTGAACCAGACGAACGGCCCGCGCCGGTTGAAGCCGACGAACCGGCTGCCCGCGCGCGGCGCGCCTCCCGGCGCCCAGACCCCGCGGCACTCGGGGCTCCACCGGCCCATGTTCCGCACCTCGGCCACCAGGCCGTACAGCGCGCCGGGATCGGCCCCCGGCACCCGTATCGACTCCGTCAGACTCCGCTGCCGTACCGTGCCCGCCACGTCCGCTCCCCTCGGTCCACTGGGTTACCCGCGGGTACGGTAGCCGACCGGAGGGCCTGTGCGCGCGGCCTTCCGTTGGCTACGGTGGACAGAAGATCGTTTTTCGCAGGCCGCCCCGCACACCCCCGCACGCCCCGTACGCCGGAAGGACCCCGCATGTCGGTCACCACCGACCTTCCCGCCGAGCCCGACGTCCTCGTCCACACCGAAGGACGCGCCGGCATCCTCACCCTCAACCGCCCCCGGGCCATCAACGCCCTCACCCATGCCATGGCCCGCCGCATCGACGACGCGCTCACCGCATGGGAGGACGACCCGGCCGTGACGACCGTCGTCATACGGGGCGCGGGGGAGCGGGGACTGTGCGCGGGCGGCGACATCCGCGCCATCCACGCCGACGCGCGCGCCGGCGGCACCGCTTCGTTCGCCTTCTGGCGGGACGAATACCGGCTCAACGCCCGGATCGCCCGCTACCCCAAGCCGTACGTCGCCCTGATGGACGGCATCGTCATGGGCGGCGGCGTCGGCCTCTCCGGCCACGGCTCCGTCCGCGTCGTCACCGAACGCTCCCGGGTCGCCATGCCCGAGACCGGCATCGGCCTCGTCCCCGATGTCGGCGGCACCTGGCTGCTCGGCCGCGCGCCCGGCGAACTCGGCACCCACCTCGCCCTCACCGGCGCCCAGGCCGGGGCCGCCGACGCGATCCTGGCCGGCCTGGCCGACCACTACGTACCCAGCGCCGAGCTGCCCGCCCTGACCGCCGAGCTGACCCGCCGGCCCGCCGCCGAGGCCGTCGCCCGCTTCGCCCGCCCGGCCCCGCCCGGAGAGCTCGCCGCCCGGCGCGACTGGATCGACGCCTGCTACTCCGGTGACACCGTCGAGGAGATCGTCCAGCGGCTCACCGACTCCGGGATCCCCGAGGCCAAGGAGACCGCGACCGTCCTGCTCGGCCGCTCGCCCATGGCGCTCAAGGCCACCCTCGCGGCCGTCCGAGGGGCCCGGCGCCTCGACTCCCTCGAAGCGGCGCTCACCATCGAGTTCCGCCTCTCCTGCGCCGCCTTCGCCGCACCCGACCTCGTCGAGGGCATCCGCGCCCAGGTCGTCGACAAGGACCGCGACCCGCACTGGTCCCCGCAGACCCTCGCCGGGGTCACGGACGAGGACGTCGCCCGCTGGTTCGCGCCGCTCGGCGCGCGCGAACTGCGCCTGTCCCCGCCGGACGGCGACGGGAAGGGCTGAGCACGGCCCGCGTATCAGGCCGCGCCGGAGTCGTTCGGGTGGTTTCCGGGCCCCGCGCACCAGGCGCGGCGCTGCGCGGCGACCGCGGATGCGAGCATGCGCGCAGCGGGCCCGGAGGCGGCTCCGCGCCGAGACGGGAAGGCGCTCCGCATGGGCATCCAGCCGTGGTCGTCGGTGAAGTACCAGGACAACAGAGAGGCTCCCAGCACCCGGGTGTCCGTGGTGATGGATCCCGTACCGGCCGGGAGGCTGCTGATCGTCGAGCACCTGTCCGGGTACGCGGCCATCGGGCAGGACGACGTCGTGGACGAGATCTGGGCCTCCGACGGCGGTACGCAGCAGGTGCAGCTCCCGGTCCATTTCGCGTCGCGGCCGCTGAACTACGGCGGCGGACTCGGGGTCGCGCGCAACCACCAGTTCGGCTCGCCGGTGCGCCTGTACGTGGCGGGCGGCGCCGTGATCACCGTCAGCGTCGACGCCAACACCGCGGGCTTCGTCCTGGCCAAGGTCGTCGGACAGCTCGTCGACCCCTGATCCGCCGCCCCGGCGGCGCCACGGGGGCGTGCCGGTCCCGGCCGCTCAGCCTCCGTCGCCCTCGCCCCGCCACTCGTCCAGCGTGAACAGCCCGCCCTGCGGATCGCGTACCGTCGCCCACCGCCCCGCCAGGGCCTGCCAGCCGTCGTCCGCCTCCGGCACCAGCGAGCCGCCGTGGTCGAGGACGGCCGCCGTCGCCCGGTCCAGGTCCGGCACCCGGAAGTGCACCAGCCAGCGCGGCCGCAGCTGCGGTTTGGCCGAGGACGCCTCCACCGGCCCGCTGTTCAGCCGTGCCACCGCCTCGCCGTGCCGGCGCAGCACCACCTGCTCGTCCTCGTACGACAACTCGAAGCGCTCGACCGCGTCCCCGTCGACCCACTGGAAGACACCCCCGTAGAAGACGGCGGCGTCGAACGCGTTGCGCGCGTGCAGCTCCAGCCACACCGGCGCGTGGCGCTCGCCGAGCTGCCAGCGCGAACTCACCCGGCCCTCCCACACCCCGAAGGCCGCGCCCTCCAGATCCGTGGCCAGCGCCGCCCGGCCGCGCGGCGGGAAGGCCACCGGGCCGACCCCGACGGTGCCACCGCGTTCCCGGATCCGGGCCACCGCCGCGTCGGCGTCGCCGACCGCCCAGTACGCCATCCACGCCACCGGCACCCCCATGCGCCGGGCCACGTCGCCGATCCCGGCCACCGGGACCCCGTCCCGCTCGCCGACCGAGAAACCCGCGCCCAGCGGTCCGTGCCGGAAGGTCCAGCCGAGCACGGCCCCGTAGAAGTCCTCCGCCGCGCCGAGATCGTGCGTCGCCAGACTCAGCCAGCAGGGCGCACCCGGCTCATCCGCGCTCAACGGCACCCGGCTCTCCTCACACTCACGACACACGACTCACGCCGCGGCACCCGTACGGACCCCCCGAAGGTCACCCTCACCCGGACCGTCCGCCTCCGCCACTCGTCCCCGTTCCCGTCCCGCCGCCCGGCCCCACGACGGACGGCGGGCGGTGCCGCGCCTGCCGCCCGGCCCCGGCGACGGCATCATGGGACCGTGCTGCTCACGTTCGAACCCGTCCTCGCCCGGATCGCCGAGGAGATCGAGGGGCTCACGGACCGCGGCCTGCCCGCCGACTACATCCCGGCCCTCGCCGGCGCCGACCCCGCCCGCTTCGGCATGGCGGTCGCCGAACTCGACGGCACGGTGTACGGGGTGGGGGAGTGGCGGCAGCCGTTCTCCACCCAGTCCGTCACCAAGGTCTTCTCGCTCGCCCTCGCGCTGGCCCGCAAGGGCGACGCGCTGTGGGACCACGTCGGCCGCGAGCCGTCCGGCAACCCGTTCAACTCGCTCGTCCAACTGGAGTACGAGAACGGCATCCCGCGCAATCCCTTCATCAACGCGGGCGCCCTCGTCGTCACCGACCAGCTCCACCGGATCACCGGCGACGCCTCCGGCGTGACGCTCGACTTCCTGCGCGCCGAGAGCGGCAACCGGGACCTCGTCATCGACCGGGAGGTCGCGGAGTCCGAGACCGCGCACGGCGACCGCAACGCGGCCCTCGCCTACTTCATGGCCTCCTGCGACAACATCGCCAACCCGGTGCCCACCCTGCTGCGCGAGTACTTCCGCCAGTGCGCGATCCGGGCGTCCTGCGCCGACCTCGCCCTCGGCACCGCCTTCCTCGCCCGGCACGGTCTGCGCGCCGACGGCTCCCGCCTGCTCACGAGCAGCCAGGCCAAGCAGATCAACGCCGTCATGCTCACCTGCGGCGCGTACGACGCGGCCGGCGACTTCGCCCACCGGGTCGGGCTGCCCGGCAAGAGCGGTGTCGGCGGCGGCATCATCGCCGTCGTGCCCGGGCGCTGCACCCTGTGCGTCTGGGGGCCCGGCCTCGACGCCCGCGGCAACTCGGTCGCGGGCGTCACCGCCCTCGACCGCTTCACCACCCTCACCGGCCTGTCCGTCTTCTGAGCACCCCCGGGACCTCCCCGGACCCCCCGGACCTCCCGGGAATGGCGAAGCGGGGGCCGGTACGCACCGGCCCCCGCTCGTCCTCGTCTGCCGCCTCAGCGCGTGGCCGGCAGCACCACGGCGAACGGCTCGCGCCGCGCCCCGTCCCCGGACCGCCACTCGGCCGTCACCGCGCCGAGCGCGCCCGCCGGCGGCTGCGCGCCGCCACCCATGACCCGGCACAGACACAGCACCGGGTCACCCGCGCCGAAGGCGATGTGCGTCGCGTCCGCGCCGTCCGTCACCGACACCGCCGGGTCCGCCGCCCACGTGCCGTCCGCCACCGTGCCGTCGAGCACCGCCGTCACCGACGGGTCGGGCGTGTGGGAGACGCTCTGCATCTGCGGCTCCGCCTTCCCGCGCAGCAGCGCCGCCAACTGGCCGACCAGCACCGGGTCGTGGGTGCCGTCGTACAGCCACCGCGTCCCGAGCACCCCGTGCTCCGAGGTGCCGATCAGCGCGTCCTCGGCGCCCGCGAGGGGCGCCGCGCGGTAGGTCATCGGCACCAGATAGCCGCGCGGCCCGCTTCCGGCCGCCGTCCCGGAGGAGTCCGTCACCACCAGGAACTCGATGCCCACCTCGTCCTCCGGGTCGTCGAGCCGGAAGCCCCCGGTGCGCTCCAGCTCCGGCGCGCCGCCGGTCGCGGTGTACCAGGAGCGGGTGGGCAGCCAGGCCGCGAGCAGCTCCACCTTGGTCGGGGCCATCGTGGTCTTGTGGATGACGGACATCGTGCCGGTTCCTCCTCGGTGACGGTACGGCCGCCGGTCCGGCGGGCCGCCCGGTCACCGTAACCCGCTCGCCCCGACGTCGGCGCTCCGATTCACTTCACGGTCACAACGCCTCGTCGGGAGAACGGAGTTCACCCGAGCGGGCCACCCGCGCGTACCAGCGGGCGCTGGACTTCGGGGTCCGCCGCAGCGTGTCGTAGTCGACGTGCACGACGCCGAACCGCTTCGCGTACCCGTACGCCCACTCGAAGTTGTCCATCAGCGACCACAGGAAGTAGCCGCCCACGGAGGCTCCGTCCGCGACCGCCCGGTGCACCGCCTCCAGATGCGCGTGGACGTACGCCGCGCGCCGCGGGTCGTGCACCGAACCGTCCGCGGCCGGCTCGTCCTCGTAGGCCGCGCCGTTCTCGCTGACGACCAGTTCGAGACCCGGGAAACGGGCGGAGAGCCGGGTCAGCAGGGAGTGCAGCCCGGAAGGGTCGACCGGCCAGCCCATCGCCGTCCGCTCCCCGTCCGCCTGGTGGAAGGCCACGTCGTCGGCGCCCGGCCACGGGGAGTACGGGCTGTCGCCGTGCCCGTCGTCCTGGGACCGCTTCGTGCCCTCGGCGACCCGCGACACCACCGTCGGCGTGTAGTAGTTGACGCCCAGCCAGTCCAGCGCCTGACCGGCCGCCGCCTCGTCGCCGTCCTGGACGAAGCCCCAGTCCGTCAGGTGGGCCGTGTCCTGGAACAGCTCCCGCGGGTAGCCGCCCTCCAGCATCGGCCCCAGCCACACGCCGTTGCCGACGGTGTCGATCCGGCGGGCCGCCTCCCGGTCCTCGGGCGACGAGGTCAGCGGACGGACCTCGTGCACATTGAGCGAGACCGCCAGCTTGGCGGTCGCCGGCAGCGCCGCGCGCAGCGCCTGGACGGCGAGGCCGTGCCCGAGGTTCAGATGGTGCGCGGCCCGCAGCGCGTCCACCGGGTCCGTCCGGCCCGGGGCGTGCACGCCGGAGCCGTACCCCAGGAACGCCGAGCACCAGGGCTCGTTGAGGGTGGTCCAGCGGCCGACCCGGTCACCGAGCGCGTCGGCCATCAGGCCCGCGTACGCGGCGAACCGCTCGGCGGTCTCCCGCTCCGACCAGCCGCCCGCGTCCTCCAGCTCCTGCGGCAGGTCCCAGTGGTAGAGGGTGAGGGCGGGCTCGATCCCGGCCGCCAGCAGGTCGTCGACCAGGCGCCGGTAGAAGTCCAGGCCGCGCTGCGACGCCGGCCCCCGCCCGGTCGGCTGGACCCGGGACCAGGAGACCGAGAACCGGTAGGCGTTCAGGCCCAGTTCGGACATCAGCCGGACGTCCTCGCGGACCCGGTGGTAGTGGTCCACGGCGACATCGCCGGTGTGGCCCTCGAAGGTCTTCCCCGGGGTGTGCGAGAAGGTGTCCCAGATCGACGGCGTACGGCCGTCCTCCGCCGCCGCGCCCTCGATCTGATAGGCGGCGGTCGCGGCTCCCCACAGGAAGCCGGCCGGGAATCGCAGCGGGGCGGTGAGCGGCCGGGTTTCGGACGCGGTCATGGAACGCTCCCAACTCAGAAGATGTGAAACGAAGACGAGAAGACACGCGGCGGGTCGCCGCGGGCGCCGGAAGGGCGCGGACCGTCAGTTCTTGACGGCACCGGCGGTGATCCCGCCGACGATGTGCTTGCCGAGGAAGGCGAACACCAGCAGCAGCGGCACGGTCGAAAGGAGCGCGCCGGTGAGCACCACCGCGTGATCCACGGTGTGGTTGCCCGCTCCGAGACCGGCAAGCGCGACCTGGAGCGTGGGGCTGCCCTCGGGGGTGAGGGCGATGAACGGCCAGAAGAAGTCGTTCCAGGCCTGTACGAAGACCAGCATGCCGAGGACGGCCATCGCGGGCCGGGCCACGGGGAAGACCACGTGCCACACGATCCGCAGCGAGTGGGCGCCGTCCACCCGGGCCGCCTCCACCAGCTCCACCGGCAGTGCCTCGACGAGGAACTGGCGCATGAAGAACACGCCGAACGCGGCGACCAGCGACGGCAGGACGACCGACTGGAGCTGGTCGACCCAGCCGAGGTCGGTGACGATCTGGTAGAGCGGGATGACGCTGAGCTGGGGCGGGATCGTCATGGTCGCCACCACCAGGGCCAGCAGCATCGACCGGCCCTTGAACGGCAGCTTGGCGAAGGCGAATCCGGCGAGCGTGGCGAACAGGACGGTGGACACGGCGACCAGGCTCGCCACGATCGTGGTGTTGATCAGCGCCTCGCCCATGTCGACCTGGTTCCAGGCGTAGGACAGGTTGTCGAGGAGCTTCGGCCCGGGCAGCAGGGGCGCGGGCGCCGTGACGACCCGCTTGCCGGAATGCGAGGCGGCGACGACGTTCCAGTAGAGCGGGAAGAGCGAGACGAGCGTGGCCACCCCGAGCAGCACATAGGTGAGCGGGCCCGCGTGCAGCGGACGGCCGGCCGAGGACGGACGGGTTTTCGTGCGCACGGGTCAGCCCTCCAGCTTCGTACGGCGGGCGCGGGCGCGGGCGACGAGCACGCGCCCGGCGCCGAGGAGCAGCAGGAGCAGCAGCATCACCCAGGCGATCGCCGAGGCCTGGCCGAGGGCGCCGGTCACCCAGCCCTTCTCGTACATGAGCAGGCTCAGTGTCTGGTACTGGTTGCCGCTGCCGCCCGAGATGCCCAGGCTGCCGCCGTACAGCATCGGTTCACCGAACAGCTGGGTGGAGCCGATGGTGGACACGACGATGGTGAACAGGATCGTGGGCCGGATCGAGGGGATCGTCACGCTCACGAACTGGCGCCAGCGCGTGGCCCCGTCGAGGGCGGCCGCCTCGTACAGATCGTGCGGCACGGCCTGCATCGCGGCCAGGTAGATGAGCGCGTTGTAGCCGGTCCAGCGCCAGATCACGATCACCGAAATGGCTATCTGGGCGGGCCACTTGGACGACTCCCAGTCGACCGGGCCGAGACCCGCCCAGCCGAGCGCCGAGTTGATCAGGCCGTAGTCGGTGTTGAAGAGCTGGGCGAAGACCAGGGTGGCGGCGGCGATGGAGGTCGCGTACGGGGCGAGGACCGCGACCCGGAAGAAACCGCGGCCCCGCAGCTTGGTGTTGAGCAGCTGCGCCAGGCCGAGCGCCATCATCAGCTGCGGCACGGTCGAGATGACGCCGATGGTGAAGGTGTTGAGCAGTGCGTTCCAGAAGAACTCGCTGGTCGCCAGGTCGGTGTAGTTCTCCAGGCCCTTCCACTGCGGATCGCCGCCCAGTTCCACCCGGTTGAGCGAGAGCCATCCGGTGTAGAGCAGGGGGAAGAGACCGAACGCGGCGAAGGTGAGGAAGAAGGGGGAGACGAAGAGGTACGGGGCCGCCTTCACGTCCCAGCGGTGCAGCCGGCCGCGGCGCCGGGCGGCGTCCTCGGACCGGGCCGGCCGGGGCCGGGAGGGCGGCGCGTCGGGCGACGGGGGGCCGCCGTCCCGCGCGGATACGGAGGTGGCCACGGGGGCGTCCTTCCGGGTCGGTGCGTAGGGGACCAAGGGGAGCGGGGGCGGGGCTCCGGCCGGGTGCGGGGGAGCCCCGCCGCCCGCTCCTACTGGTCGATCTTGTCGTCGACCAGGTTCCGCACGTTGTCCCAGGCCTTCGCCGGGTCGGTGCCGCGCTGTTCGATGTCGAGGATGCCGTTGTCGGTGAGGAAGGTCTTCACCTGGCCGTCGTAGCGGCTGATCGGCGCGGGCCGGATGCCCGCCGCGGCGGACGCGTAGATCTGCCCGACCGGGGTGTCACCGAAGTACGGCATCTTCGCGCCGGTCACTTCGGGTGAGGTGAGCGCGTCCTTGGCGGACGGGATGTTTCCGTTGACCTTGAACACCTTGGCCGCCTGCGCGGGGGCGGTCAGCCAGGCGGCCAGCTCGGCGGCCTCCTTGGTGTGCTTGCCCGCCTTCGGCACGGCGAGGAAGGAACCGCCCCAGTTGCCCGCGACCGGCGGCGCGGCGATGTCCCACTTGCCCTGGTTGGCGGCGCCGGCCTGGTCCTTGATGATGCCGGTCATCCAGCTCGGGCAGGCGATCGTCGCGAACTTGGAGTTCTTGAAGCCCGCGTTCCAGGTGCCCTTCTCGTCGAACTGGCGCAGCTTGGCGGTGATGCCGCTCTGCGCCGCCCCGACGGCGGTGTCCCAGGCCTTCTTCACGCCGGAGCTGGTCTCCCAGATCAACTTGCCGTTCGCGTCCGCGTACTGCTCCGGCTCGCTGTTGACGACGGCGTTGAACAGGCCGCTCGCCGAGTCGTGGAAGGCGGTGCCCTTGGGCGCCTTCTTCTGGTAGTCCTTCCCGGTCTGCAGGAACTTGCCCCAGTCGCCCGCCCACAGCTTGCCGACCTGCTCCCGGTCGGTGGGCAGCCCGGCCTTGGCGAAGAGGTCCTTGTTGTAGCAGATCGCCATCGGCCCTATGTCGGTGCCGAGTCCGATCACCGCGCCGTCGGGCGTGGTGGCCTGCTTGACCTTCCAGTCCAGGAAGGAGCCGATGTCGGCCCCGCCGTTCTTGGACAGGTCGACCCACTTGCTCGCCATCGTGGGGCTGGTCGCCTCGGCGATGTAGCCCACCTCGACCGCCTGGATGTCGGCCAGCCCGCTGCCGCGCGAGAGCCGCAGCTTCAGGGTGTCCCAGTACTTCTGACCGTCGGAGACGTTCGACTCGACGATCTTGATGTTCGGATGCGACTTCATGTACTCGGCGTAGAGCTTGGCGCCGGTCTTGTCGTCGAAGCCGAACGAGCCGTAGGTCCCGACCCGCAGTTCGATCTTTCCGTCGGCGGACTCGCCGCCGTCGTCGCCTCCGCAGCCCGTGAGCAGGGCCGTACCGGCCGCCAGGGCGGCCAGGGCCGCCAAAGCCCGTCTGCCGCTGGTTGTGCGCATGCCACTCTCCTCGTCCCGATGCCAGGGGTGGTGCTCGTCGTACGCTGGTGGGAGCGCTCCCATATCGCCGTAGCCGGAAGGTTCCTGCCTGTCGGGCGGCAGTGTCAAGATGTGCACACGGATTCGTCGTGACGGATCGCCAGGGCCGGTTCCCGGCTTGACGGAACGGGTGTGGGAGCGCTCCCATTGTCTCGGTCGCCGACCGGCACCGTGTGCGACGGGTTCAGGGGTGTGGCCTATCTTGACCTGAATCGCCGCTCGGATCCCGGGGGGTGATGCCGCACGAGGGGAGTACGAAGTCGTGAGCGGACGGCACAGGAGCAGGCCCACGCTGGAGCAGGTCGCGGCCCGGGCCGGCGTCGGCCGGGGGACGGTGTCCCGGGTCATCAACGGCTCGCCCCGGGTGAGCGAACAGGCCCGCGAGGCCGTCGGCCGGGCGATAGCGGAGCTGGGCTACGTACCCAACCAGGCGGCCCGCGCGCTCGCGGGCAGCCGGACCGACGCCGTCGCCCTGGTCATCCCCGAGACCGAGGCCCGGCTGTTCGCCGAGCCCTACTTCCTGGACATCATCCGCGGCATCAGCGCGGAACTCGGCGAGTCCGACAAGCAGTTGCTGCTGACGCTGGTCCGGACCGAACGGGAGCGGCAGCGCTTCGAGCAGTACCTGGCCGCCCAGCGGGTGGACGGGGTGCTGCTCGCCTCGGTGCACGCCGACGACCCGCTGCCCGAGCGCGTGCGTGAACTCGGCCTGCCCGTCGTCCTCAACGGCCGGCGCAGCGCCGACGAGCCCGCCGCCTGGGTCGACTCCGACAACGCGGGCGCCGGCCGGGCCGCCGTCGCCCATCTCGCCGGCCGCGGCCGGCGCCGGATAGCGACCATCAGCGGCCCCCTCGACATGTACGTGGCCCGGGCCCGGCTCGACGGCTATCGCGAGGGCATCGCCGCGGCCGGTCTGGAGGCCGACGAACTCCTCGTCGCCACTGGCGACTTCACCGAGGAGGGCGGTCGGCGCGCGATGCGCGTCCTGCTGGAGCGGGCGCCCGACCTGGACGCCGTCTTCGCCGCCTCCGACGTCATGGCCGCCGGTGCGCGCGGTGTGCTGCGCGAGTGCGGCCGGCGCGTCCCCGAGGACGTCGCGCTCGTCGGCGTCGACGACTCGGCCGTCGCCCGGCTGATGGATCCGCCGCTCACCAGCGTGCGCCAGCCCATCGCCGAGATGGGCCGCACCATGGCCCGGATGCTGCTGGCGGAGCTGGGTGCTCCGGGTGCGGCCGGCCCCGAGGGGAACCGGGTGCTGCCGACGGAGCTGGTGGTCCGGGAGTCTTCCTGAGGAAACGTTACGTACGGGACGGGTGTGCCGGAGGGGGCCGGGCACGCCCGGGCGGGCCGGACCCGGTGAACGGGCCGACCGTACGCACCCGGCCGTGACCGACCCGTACACCCGGTGCGTCTACGGCCCGGGCGGGCCGGAGCGTGTACGGCTCCGGCCTGCCCGTCCCCCTCGGACCCGAAGGCCCGGTCAGCGGCGCGTCACAGCGCCGGGTAGGCGTTCTTCATCAGCTCCTGGAACTGGGCCGAGAACCACTTGCCCGAGACCGGCGCGTCCGGGAGCGCCCCCGACGGGTTGTTGCCGTTGCGGACGTTGCCGGTGTACGTCGGGTCGCACATCCGGTCGAAGCCCTTCCCCTCGTTGTTGGGGATCTCCTTGCTGGAGCCGTCGGACTCGCCCGGGGGCTTCATCCACACGTAGGCGTCGATGCCCGCGGCCGGCGCCGCCTTGGGCCGCTCGCCGAGGCCCGCCCCGGACTGATTGCACCAGTTGCCGGTGTGGATCCGCCGGTCGTACTTCCCGCCGTTCACGTACGTGTCGACACTGGTGGTCGCCCCGGGGCCGGTCGGGCGCGCGGTGCCGCCCCAGCCGTTGCGGGAGGTGTCGATCAGCATGCCGATCTTCGAGTCGAAGCCGATCGAGACCAGCTTGTCGCGCATCCCCTGGGCGTACGACAGCTCGTCGACGTAGCGGTTCCAGTCCACCCACTTCGACTGGCGTACGGAGACCCCGTTCACCGTGTCGTCGATCTTGAAGTTGTCCTCCTTCAGGGTGTTGTAGTTGGCCGTGTTCACGATGAAGCCGTGGACGTTGGCGAGGGTCGAACCCTCGGCGGTCGCCGCGGTCTTGAACATCTCCGCCGACGGCCCCAGGTTGTCGTCCCAGCCCAGCCAGCCGTGGTGACCGGCGTCGATGTAGTTGTAGACGTTCTTGATCGCGCCGAACTTGGCCAGCGCGTAGCCGACGCCCTTGACGTAGTTGCCGTTCGCCTTCATCGTGTCGCAGTTCGCGACCGCCGTGTCGCGGCCCGAGACGTTGGTGACGAGGTTCGGCAGCGAGTCGATCTCGACCGTGGTGACGATCCGCAGACCCGCGTACTTCGCGTCGCCGAGGATCGCCGCGATCGGGTCGATGTACTGCGTCTTGTACTTGTCGATCTCCGTCGGGCCGAGTTCGCCGTTGGAGGCGAGCGCGGAGCAGTCCCGGCCGGGCAGGTCGTAGATGACCAGCTGGACGACCAGCTCGCCGCTGCCCTTCTGCTTCAGCGCCTCGTCGAGGTGGGCCCGCAGGCCCATGGAGGACGACGAGCCCTCGATGGCCGCGATCCGGTCCAGCCACACGCCGGTGGGCTGGTTCGACACCCGGCTGCCGCCGGGCTCGGCCGCCGCGTGGGCGGACCACTCCGGGTTCACGTACACCTTCGCCCCGGCGTACGGGTTGTCGGCCTTGCTGCCCGCGGGCGGCGGGGTGGTGGGCGGCGTGGTCGGCGGGGTCGTCGGGGGAGTGGTGGGCGGGGTCGCGCCGTTGCAGGCGACACCGTTCAGCGTGAAGCTCGTCGGTATCGCGTTGGTCCCGGAGTACGACGCGTTGAAGCCGAAGGACGTCGAGCCGCCCGTGCCGAGCGACCCGTTGTACGAGGCGTTCTTCGCGCTCACGTTCGCGCCGGACTGGGTGAGGGTGGTGCTCCAGCTCTGGGTGACCTTCTGGTTCCCGGCGAAGGTCCACTCCAGGTTCCAGGAGGAGAGCGGGTCGCCGGTGTTGGTGACGGTCACGTTGGCGCCGAAGCCGGCGTCCCACTGGCTGGCGATCTGGTAGTCGACCCGGCAGCCCGGGGTCGCGGCGCCCGCGGTGGTCGCGCCGATCACGGTCGCTGTCGCGCCGGTCGCCGTGATCAGGCCGAGGGCCGCGAGCAGTGCGGTGCGGCTGGTTGTGCGGCTCATGGGGGTGGGTGTCCCTTTCATTGTCCGTTCAGGCCGCGCAGGTGGTCGCGCAGCCCGGTGCCGAATGCGGTGGGGGTTCCGTCGTACGAGGTGATCAGGGCGGGCCCGGAGGAGCAGTCCCAGGTGTTCCAGGTCCAGCCCAGGTAGGACAGGCCGTGCTCGTCGAACCACGCCATGACGCGGTCGGTGAAGCCGTGCCCGCAGGTGTTCTCGCCGATCTCGCCCGCGATCAGGGGGACACGGGCGGCGACCGGGGCGAGCTGGGAGTCCCAGCACGTCTCGTTCACACAGGAGTTGAAGTTGTAGACGTGCCAGGCGGCGGCGATGCTGCCCGCCGGGTCGGTGGGGGCGTACGTGAGCCACTGGCTCAGGTCGTTGGAGTAGGCGAGCCCGGGCACCAGGAGCACATTGCGTGCCCCGGTCGCGCGGACCGCGTCCACCAGGTCCTGCATGCCGGCGACCTCGTAGCCGATGCCGGGGCAGGTCCCGCCGTCGCGCCAGCAGGTCCATGCCTGGGCGGTGGTGGGCGTGGCCCGGTCCGGGTACGGCTCGTTGAACAGGTCGAAGACCACCCGCCGGTCGTTCTTGAAGGTGTCGGCGACCGAGGTCCAGAACGCCGGGGTGTACCGGGCGTCCGGCATCGGCTTCTGGCAGCTCGCGTGGACGTCGGAGCAGCCCGCGGAGTTGCCGGTGTACTGGCCGTACGTCCAGTGCAGTTCGACGATCGGGGTCATGCCCTGAGCGAGCACCCGGCTCACCAGGTCCTTGACCGCCGAGACGTACGCCGTCCCGCCGTACTCGGGCTTGACGTTGTCCAGGCCCAGCCAGCACTCCTCGTTCAGCGGAATGCGGACGGCATCGGCCTTCCAGTCGGCGATGGCGCGGATCGAGGCGTCGTCGACGGGACCGTCGAAGATGCCGCGTCCCTGTACGCACATGAACTCGCCGCCGGAGCGGTTCACGCCGAGCAGCCTGCGGGTGGCGCCCTTCTGGTCGGTCAGCCGGTTGCCGGTGACGCCCAGCTCGGGCGCGCCGCCGGCCGGGGGCGGGGTGGTGGGCGGTGTGGTCGGGGGAGTCGTCGGGGGTGTGGTCGGCGGGTTCGTGGGAGGGGTGGTCGGGGCGGTGGGTGTGGGCGTGGGGGCAGGGGTGGGGGTCGGACCTGGCGTCGTCGCGCAGGCCGAACCGTCGAGCGTGAAGGCGCCGGGCGCCGGATTGCTCCCGGACCAGGACGCGACGAACCCGGCGGTCACACTCGCCCCGGTGGCGAGCGCGCCGTTCCAGCTCTCGTTCACGACGGTCACGGACGCCGCGGACTGGGACCACTTTCCGCCCCAGCCCTGGTTCACGTGCTGGCCGGCCGGAAAGTCGAAGCCGAGGCGCCAGCCGTCCAGCGCCGTGCTGTCGTTGGTGAGGGTGACCTCGCCCTGGAAGCCGTCGGCCCACTCGCCGACGACGCGGTACGCCACGGTGCAGGTGGGTGCGGCCGCGGCTCCTGAGGCCACACCCGAGAGAACGAGAGCGGTGCTCGCCGCCGTGAGCGCCGCTCCCGCGAGCAGCGCCGGCAGACGTGGGGGATGTCGCATGAGCGATCCTCACGGCGAGGACACCCCGAGACGGGGTGCCGACGGGATGGAATCGCTCCCACTGGTCCGGTGACCGTAGCGCCAACACCACTGAAGCAAAAGGGAGTTGGTGAATTTTCACCGAGGCTGTCTTCGACTCTTCGGCTGTCTTGACGGGCTGTTCCCCGTTCTGCACAGTGGGAGCGCTCCCACTGGTTCAGAGCTTGACCGTGCCGCCCGTACGACCGGCCGGCGCCGGCCCCACCCCCCCCGCTATCCGAGCCGCGAGGAGAACCACGCCATGCCACCACGACCACGTCGGTCGCGCGGTGCGCTCACCGCCGCGCTCAGTGCCGTACTCGCCCTGCCCGCAGCCCTGTTGGCCACGGGACCACCCGCCACGGCGGCTGCCGCCGTGCAGTGCAGCGTCGACTACAAGAGCACCAACGACTGGGGCTCCGGCTTCACCGCCGAGGTCACCCTCACCAACCGCTCCACCACCGCGCTCGACGGCTGGACCCTGAGCTACGCGTACGCGGGCGACCAGCGCCTGAGCAACGGCTGGAACGGCACCTGGAGCCAGTCCGGCAAGACCGTCACGGTCACAGCCGCCGACTGGAACCGCACCGTGGCCGCGGGCGCCGCCGTCACCGCCGGCGCCCAGTTCGCGTACACCGGCACCAACACGGCGCCGACCTCCTTCAGCGTCAACGGCACCCCCTGCACCGGTGCCCACCAGCCCCCGGTCACCGTCCTCACCAGCCCGGCCGCCGGCGCCGTCTACACCGTGGGCGACCCGGTCCCGCTCGCCGCCACCGCGGCCGCCGCCGACGGCGCCACCGTGAGCAAGGTCGAGTTCTACAGCGACACGACCCTGCTCGGCACCGACACCACCGCCCCCTTCACCTACGACGCGAGCTCCCTGCCGGCCGGCGCCCACTCCCTCTACGCCAAGGCGTCCGACTCCCTCGGCGCCACCGGAGAGTCCGCCCCCGTGGGCATCACCGTGGCGGCCGGCCCCGCGCTCGTCGCCAGTCCGGCCCAGCTCTCCGTACGGCAGGGCACGAGCAGCACCTTCGACCTGAAACTGTCCACGCAGCCGGCCGCGAACGTCACGGTGAGCGTCGCCCGCACCTCCGGTGTCACCGGTCTCACCGCGAGCCCCGCGAGCCTCACCTTCACCCCGGCGAACTGGAACACCGCCCAGAAGGTGACCGTCACCGCCGCGCAGACCGGCACCGGCACCGCCGTGTTCACCGCGACCGCCCCCGGCCACACGAAGGCCGAGGTCACCGCCACCCAGCTGGCCGCGGACTCCACGTACGAGGCCCGCTTCCTCGACCTCTACGGGAAGATCACCAACCCGGCCAACGGCTACTTCTCGCCCCAGGGCATCCCGTACCACTCCGTCGAGACCCTGATCGTCGAGGCCCCCGACTACGGCCACGAGACGACCTCGGAGGCGTACAGCTACCTGGTCTGGCTCCAGGCCATGTACGGCAAGGTCACCGGCGACTGGACCAAGTTCAACGGCGCCTGGGACACCCTTGAGAAGTACATGATCCCGACCCACGCCGACCAGCCCACCAACTCCTTCTACAACGCCTCCAAGCCCGCCACCTACGCGCCCGAATGGGACGAGCCGTCCCAGTACCCGGCGCGCCTCGACTCCTCCGCGACCGCCGGCTCCGACCCGCTCGCCGCCGAACTGAAGAGCGCGTACGGCACCGACGACATCTACGGGATGCACTGGATCCAGGACGTCGACAACACCTACGGCTACGGCAACGCGCCCGGCAGCTGTACCGCCGGCCCCGCCAAGCCCGGCCCCTCGTACATCAACACCTTCCAGCGCGGCCCCCAGGAGTCCGTCTGGGAGACCGTCACCCACCCCACCTGCGACGCGTTCACCTACGGCGGCAAGAACGGCTACCTCGACCTGTTCACCGGCGACAGCTCGTACGCCAAGCAGTGGAAGTTCACCAACGCGCCGGACGCCGACGCCCGCGCCGTCCAGGCCGCCTACTGGGCCGACGTCTGGGCCAAGGAACAGGGCAAGGGCGCCCAGGTCGCCGGCACCGTGGGCAAGGCCGCCAAGATGGGCGACTACCTGCGCTACGCCCTGTTCGACAAGTACTTCAAGAAGGCCGGCGACTGCGTGGGCCCGGCCGCCTGCCCCGCCGGCAGCGGCAAGAACAGCTCCCACTACCTGCTGTCCTGGTACTACGCCTGGGGCGGCGCCACCGACACCTCCGCGGGCTGGGCCTGGCGCATCGGCTCCAGCCACGCCCACGGCGGCTACCAGAACCCGCTCGCCGCGTACGCGCTGAGCAGCTACGCCCCGCTCAAGCCCAAGTCCACGACGGGCGCGGCCGACTGGGCGACCAGCCTGACCCGGCAGCTGGAGTTCTACCGCTGGCTGCAGTCCGACGAGGGCGCCATCGCGGGCGGCGCCACCAACAGCTGGCAGGGCCGCTACGCCACCCCGCCGGCCGGCACCCCCACCTTCCACGGCCTCTTCTACGACGAGAAGCCCGTCTACCACGACCCGCCGTCCAACCAGTGGTTCGGCTTCCAGGCGTGGTCCATGGAGCGCGTCGCCGAGTACTACCAGCAGACCGGTGACGCCCAGGCCAAGACCGTCCTCGACAAGTGGGTGTCGTGGGCGCTGTCGAAGACCACGGTCAACCCCGACGGCACCTACCGCATCCCCTCCACCCTCCAGTGGAGCGGCGCCCCCGACACCTGGAACGCGACCAGCCCCGGCGCCAACAAGAGCCTGCACGTCAGCGTCGCCGACTACACCGACGACGTCGGCGTGGCCGCCGCGTACGCCAAGACCCTGACCTACTACGCGGCCAAGTCCGGCAACGCCGACGCCAAGCGGGTCGCCAAGGCCCTCCTCGACGGCATGTGGACGCACGACCAGGACGCGCTGGGCATCGCAGTCCCGGAGACCCGCGCCGACTACAACCGCTTCGACGACCCCGTGTACGTGCCGAGCGGCTGGACCGGCACCATGCCCAACGGCGACAAGGTCGACTCCGCGTCCACCTTCGCCTCCATCCGTTCCTTCTACAAGAACGACCCGGCCTGGCCGAAGGTCGAGGCCTACCTGGCGGGCGGCGCCGCCCCCGTCTTCACCTACCACCGGTTCTGGGCCCAGGCGGACATCGCCCTGGCCATGGGCTCGTACGCACAGTTGCTCGAATAGCCCGCCCCGCCGCGAGCATCCGCTGTCCGTACGAACCGGCCGGGCGTCTCGTACCGGGTGACCTCCGGCTGGGGCAACGGCTTCGTGTCCGACCTCGTGGTGAGCAAC